>CAZZKU010000020.1:0-4241 GCA_964654635.1 uncultured Piscirickettsiaceae bacterium
AAAAAGTATTGAATTATTATTACTATCGTTTATAATCAATTCTCGTTTTTAGTCATGGCTAATTTTTTTATAAATCTAGCCTAATAAATTAAATTATGGAGAGTTTTTAAATGCGTCAATCTATTTTTGCCCTTGTTCCGATTGTAGGGTTTTCTTTTTTATCTAGCCAAGTCATGGCAGCTAGTGCCTTAGAGTCAATTGAGGTTAATTCCCAGGTAGAAGGCGTAGAAGACCGCCTTAATCGTACTGGTAAATTAAAAGATGACGTTATCCAAACAGAAGTTGTCAGTAAAAAAGCCATGGCAAACAAGCAAGCAGGCAGTGTTAACGAAGCCATTAGAAATGAACCGGGTGTTCGTGTTAGCACCGAATGTTCTATTTGTGGGGTTAAGCGAGTTACTTTAAATGGCTTAAAAGGTGAACATACCACCTTAATGATTGATGGCGTACCAAACAGCTCCATGCTAGAAGGCTTTTATGGTTATGATGCAATTCCTACTGCAGGAATAGAAAATATTGAAATTTCGCGTGGGGCAGGAGCGGCATTAATCGCCTCTGAAGCTATTGGTGGAGTCATCAATGTTGTAACAGAAAAACCACGCGAAAATGGTGTGGAAATTGATTTATCGCAAGGCACATCAGGCTATCGAAAATATCAAATGGTCGGTAAAAAAATCTCTAAAGACGGGCGTACTAGAGCTATTATTGCAGGACAAACCGACAATATTGACCAATACGACCAAGATAACAACGACATTAACGAAGCTCCACAGCTAGAAAATCGTTCGATAATGGCAAAAATTTGGCATGATGTTACTCCTCGTGACACCATTACTTTTCGTATAGCCGATCAAGCATCAGAAGTATTTGGTGGGCCAATGATTGGTGGTAACCTTGCCAATTCTAAATCTGATGCAGTCAGTCAAAACCCTGGTTCTGCTCCAGGATTTCTTGGCGGAGATGTTGGTAACAAGCCAGATCCAAGTACCAGTACCGCTCGTGATTGGCTAGAAACTATCCGCACAACTAAGCAAGAATATACCAGTAAATGGATACATGAAATTAACCAAGACTGGAATACTGCCGTTACAGGCTCTTATGTAAAAAGTCACATGGATGCTATTTATGAAGGCATTACTTACAAAGCCGACCAAGAAATTTATTTTATTGATACCAAAGTAAACCATTTTGCCAGTGACGAACATTTTTTAACTTTTGGAGTCGATTACAAGTTAGACACCAGTAAAACAGAAGGCACTAGTTGGGATGGTACAAATAACAAATGGTTAGAAAAATCGCCAAACGACTCTTTTAGAAATAGCAATTTAGGGCTATATTTGCGTGATATTTGGACACCAAGCAACGCCCTAGAAATTTCAGCCGCTTTACGAGTTGATAAAATAGATGTAGAGTTTACCGACCAAGACCGCAAGTTTGATGAAACAAAAATTGCACCGCGCCTACACATTCGTTACGACCACAACTTCTCGCTAACCTCACGACTAGCACTAGGTCGAGGCTATCGAGTTCCTTTACAGTTTTTTGAATCAGAACATGGCATTATCGACCAAGGTTTTGCGGTTGATGTAGACAAACTAGAAACCTCTAATTCAGCACGCTATACTCTAAGTTTTACTGGAGCAAAAACTGACCTAACTGCTAGTATTTCAGCAACAGAAGTAAATAATTTAGCCATGTTAGAAGACAGAAATGGCGTGCCAACTTTAATATCTAGCGACTTCACTTCAATGGTGTCTCATGCCGATGTTAGCGGAAGCTATAACTTTGGCCCTCATAATCATTGGACCGCATCAGGTAGCGTTGAAATGTTCCAATACGACAAAAACTACCGAGAAACCTTCGGTGTGCTTCCTATTGAACAACGAGTTCGCCTTGGGCTAGACTACGAAGGACACAACTGGTTTGGTAATATCAGCGGGACTTGGATAGGCTCACGTAACTATAGCGACTACTCAAGCCTAGGCTACAATGAACACTACGATAAAGAAAATCAACAGGGAGAAAGAAGAAGCAAATCTCCGTCTTACTACACAATAGACACAAAAGTAAGCAAACAGTTTGAGCAAGATATAACCGTATATGCAGGGGTAAACAATATGCTAAATTACACCCAAACCTCCGCGGGCGATTCTCCTTATTTTTATAATGAAAACAACGAGTGGGACGTGGTTCACATTTGGGGACCTTTACGCGGTCGAGTTATTTATGCAGGGGTGACGATTGGTTTATAAGCTGGAATGATTGTCACCGTAGTGTCATAATAATGCCACAAAACGGTAATTAAAAAAACACTTAAAACTCTTTAAAAAAACACTAATATTATCGTTCAGTATTCTAAGTGAGGAGAGTTAGGTGGACGATAATCAACCTGTTGATTTTGTAGAAATAACCGATGATATAAAAAACTATCTTTTGAAGAGTTCATTGGGAACAGAGCTTTTTGCTATTCTTAGTCAAAATCAGTTTCGGTGTGTTTATCAGCCTATAGTTTCATTAAAAAGTAGAAAAACTTATGCCTTTGAAGCTTTAGTAAGAGGGCCTTGTAGCTCTTCTTTGCATCGTCCGCTTAATTTATTTAAAGTTGCTGAAGATCATAATTGTCTGTTTGAAGCAGATTCTTTAGCAAGAGTTTCTTCTATTAAATATTTTGCAAAACAACTCGAGAAAGCAGGTGACTCGCTGTTGTTTTTAAATATTTCTGTTAATAGCGTTATGAGCAGCCTTCATCAAAAGGGTGTTACTTTAAATGCTCTTAAAGCCTATGGAGTTCCACCCGAAAGAGTGGTAATTGAAATAACAGAACTACAGCCAGTTGAAGATTTTAATGAATTTTCCCAAGCTATTAATTATTATAGAGAGATTGGCTTTAAAGTAGCTATAGATGATTTAGGTAGCGGCTATAACGGTCTTAGAGTTTGGTCGGAATTAAAGCCTGATTTTGTCAAAATAGATCGACACTTTGTATCAGATATCGACACTTCTTCTGAAAAAAAGAGCTTTATGAAAACGCTGGTGTTACTAGCAAAGAGCTTAAATACTCGTATTGTGGCAGAGGGTGTTGAAACAGAGAGTGAGCTGAAATGCTTAGAATCTCTAGATGTTGATTTTGTGCAAGGTTTTCTGTTAAAAAAACCCAATAAAGTGATTGATCTACAGCTAGATTATCAGTGGAAAAATAATAGCTTGGTTTATAAAGTTAATAACGAAGAGACGGTTGCTGATATTGTATTAGAGTACCCATCTGTGTCTCCCACGACTCTTATTCAAGCTCTTACTAATAAGTTTCTTGAAAATAAGAAAATTGATTTTTATCCCGTAGTTGACGGAGTTAAGGTGCTTGGCGTGGTTTGGCGTCGTACCTTAATGGATATATTAGCAAAAAGATTTGGTGCTGATATATATGCTCGAAAATCTGTTGAGCATATAATGGACAAAAATGCCTTAATTCTTGATGTTAATACCTCTCTAGTTGAGCTAAGCCGAAGGGTCACAAAAGAAGGAGGCTCTTCAGTTGGCGATGCTTTTATTGTAACCAAAAATGGTCAGTATTTAGGCTGTGCCAAGTTGAATGATTTACTTAGAAAAATAACCGATTTAAAAGTGAGTAATGCTCAGCACGCCAATCCTTTGTCTGGTTTACCTGGAAATGTGCCTATTCAGCAAAACACCAGGCAATTACTAGATAAAAATGTAGCCTTTGAGCTGATTTATGTAGATGTCGATAGCTTTAAAGCCTACAACGATTTCTATAGTTTTGAGCAGGGCGATGACGTGATTCGTTTAATAGCCAATCTGTTGAAAGAAATTGTCGCTAAATATCGTGATAAAGAGGAGTTTAGTTTTATTGGGCATATTGGCGGAGATGATTTTATTATTATCATGTCAGGTTCAAGCTCGTATGAAGCTATCTGTAAAGAATTGCTAGCCCGTTTTGAAAAGGAAATTAAAGGCTTTTACCTTCCTAAAGATCAAGAACAGGGTGGTATCTCTGGGCTTGACCGAGAAGGAAAAAAACAGTTTTTTCCAATAATGTCATTGTCTTTAGGTGTTTTACTGGCTAAGCCAAATAAATTTAACCATACACAACAGCTAGCATTTTATGCCACCAAAGCTAAAAAAATGGCTAAAGGAATTGCGGGAAATAGCTACTATGTTTTGGATACCGAAAAGTAAAAGTTTAAGTTTTTTCTACCACTATTCTTACAAATCGTCCGGTTTTT
>CAZZKU010000020.1:4341-10731 GCA_964654635.1 uncultured Piscirickettsiaceae bacterium
GTTTTTCCTTGGTCTTATTTTCTAATGAATAGATACCCTGCGACAATAGCCGCTGCAATTTGTAGTTGAGTTTCTAGTGTGCCGTAGCTTATTTGGCTGACTGATGGAATAACGGCTATCGCAACTAGTAAAAAAGCCAGTTCGCGGTTTTTTTGTTTTTTATTTTGTTGGCTTATTTGTTGTTCTAGTTGGGCTATTTGCTCAGCGGTTTGGTTGAAATCTGCATGGGCTAGTTTGGTGAGTGATTTATGGAGTAGCCCTGGTAGTTCTGGTGCTTGTTCTATCCAGTAGGGTAGGTTGCTTTTTAGGTTTTTGCGTAGGCTGGTTAGCCCGACTCTTCCTTTCATCCAGTTTTCTAGGAAGGGTTTGGCAGTGTCCCACAAATCTAGTTCGTCATCTAGTTGGCGACCTAGCCCTTCTATATTTAATAAAGTTTTTTGCAATAATACCAGTTGTGGTTGTATTTCCATACCAAAGCGGCGGGCGGTTTGAAACAGCCTTAGGAGGAATAATCCGAAAGATATTTCTTTTAGCGGTCTGTCCCAAATAGGTTCGCATACGGTACGCATGGCAGATTCTAGTTCGTTTACTTTGGTGTCTTTAGGAACCCAACCAGAATCTATGTGTAGTTGGGATATTCTTAGGTAGTCGCGGTTAAAAAAGGCTAAAAAGTTTTCGGCTAGGTAGCGTTGGTCATCGGGGGTTAGTGTGCCCATTATGCCAAAATCTATCGCTGCATAGCGTCCGTCTTCTAGTACAAATATGTTGCCTGGGTGCATGTCGGCGTGGAAAAAGTTGTCTTTAAATACTTGGGTGAAAAAGATGGTTACGCCCATTGCGGATAGTTTGGTTAGGTCGGTTCCTTGTGCTTGTATGGTTTCTATGTCGGATATTTTGGTGCCATAAATTCGTTCCATGGTCATTACTTCGACACTGGTGTGACTCCAGTAAATTTCGGGAACATATAGCAAGTCTGATTGTTTGAAGTTGCGCCTTAGTTGCCCTGCATTGGCGGCTTCTCGCATCATATCTAGTTCGTCTAAAATGGTTTTTTCAAACTCGCTTACTACTTCACTTGGGTGTAGGCGACTGGCTTCTTTTACGGTTTTTTCTAGTAGGCTTGCCATGGTTTTCATAATGGCAATGTCTTTTTCTATAACAGGTAGTATGTCGGGTCGAACGACTTTGACAATCACATCGGTTCCGTCGTGCAAGGTGGCGGCGTGTACTTGGGCAACAGAGGCAGATGCCATGGGTACTGGGTCAAAGCTAGCGTAGGCTTCGCTGATGGTTTTTTTGAGCCCTGTTTCTATTATTTGAATAGAGTGTTGTTCATCAAATGGTGGGCAGTCGTCTTGTAGTTTGCGTAGTTCTTCGCCTATGTCTGGTGGTAGCAAGTCGGTTCGGGTGGATAGGGCTTGCCCTAGTTTTATGAAAATTGGACCGAGTTCTTCTAGCGCTAAGCGAATACATACGCCACGGGGTTCGGTTGATTTTTTTGTCCAGTTCCAAGGCAGTAATTTGTTGATAATTAATAGCCAATAAAATTTGGTGTCTGCTAGCACCATTTTATCTATGTTGTAATGGTTCATCACTCGGTTTATTTTGATGCCACGAGAGATTTTAGATAAGGTTTTTTTTAAAAATTTCATGGGTTAATTTTCTATGTTTTTAGTTAGTTTTTGAATACGTTCAGCCATTTTATCTACTGAATTTGCGATGGATTCTACTTGTTTGTTGAAGCGATTTACTTGTGATTCGGTGGGTAATAGGTTGGCTTCAAAAAGTAGGTATTCGCTTAGAGTATCGCTTATTTCTTCTTTGGCAACTTGTAAGTTTTGTTGCCCTGTTTTTAGGGCAGAGCCTATTTTAAATGCCATAAAATCGCCTGTTATTTTGGATAGAGCTTCTTCCCAATCTATTTCTATTTGCTGGGTGGCGTTTAAAAAGTCTTGCCCTATTGGGTCGGTATCGCTGGCAGTGGTTTTGTGCTTTACCCAATCCAATACAGTGGTTTTTAGGTGGCTGTCGGCTTGCCCCATTAGGTGGGTTTGTACTGTGAAATAGCCCACTTCTTCAGTAGCTTGAGGACTTTGGTAGATGATAAAAAAGGTCTTTTTTAGCTCGCTAAAGGTTAGTTGAATCACTTTTTCGTCTACTTTATTGAACGCTTTTCCTTGGTCGTCATCTAGCTTAAGTGCTTGGTTTAAAATTAACTCGAAAGCTTTAGATAATGAGCTGTTTAATAGGCTATTTGCCTCGTTTAATACTTGTTTCGCCTTATCCATAGGGGCCACCCCTGGCGATTTTAGGGTTTTTGGGCATTGTTTTAAGCTGTTTTTGGCTGTATTTAATTGCTTTAATCATTAAATTCATTAGTATTTCCAACCTCTGTGTAGGGCTACAATACCGTTGCTCATGTTTATATATTCTGCCTTATCAAACCCTGCGGTTAGCATCATTGCTTTTAAAGTATCTTGGTCTGGGTGCATGCGAATAGATTCGGCTAGGTATTGGTAGCTGTCTTCATCGTTGGCAATGAGTTTGCCCATTTTGGGTATAATGTTAAACGAGTAGAAATCGTAGGCTTTTGCCATCAGCGGTTGGGTTACTTTTGAAAATTCTAGTATCATTAGTTGCCCGCCTGGTTTAAGTACGCGATAAATTTCTGCTAGTGCTTGGTCTTTGTTGGTAACGTTTCTTAAGCCAAAGGCGATGGTGACTAGGTCAAAGCTGTTGTTAGCAAAGTTAAGGGCTTCGGCGTTAGAAATAGTGTAGTCAACATTTCCAATAATGCCTTCATCGGTTAGTCGGTCTCGCCCAACCCGTACCATACTTTCGTTAATGTCGGCTAATACCACTCTGCCAGACTTGCCCACTCGTTTGGCAAAGGCTTTGGTTAAATCGCCCGTGCCTCCTGCTAAATCTAGCACCACATTGCCTGGGCGTATTCCACTTAGTTCTATGGTGTGCCGTTTCCATAGGCGGTGAATGCCCATTGACATGACATCGTTCATTATGTCGTAATTACTGGCGACAGAATCAAATACGCCTTTTACTTTGGCTACTTTTTCTTCAATAGGCACTTCGCTAAAGCCAAAGTCGATGGTGGTTTTGTTGGTTTGATTCATGGTGTTTGTCCTTGTTTGTTTTCGACTTTGCTTTGAGCTATTTTAGCTACTTTGGCTAAATAATCTTGCCAGTTAGTTTGATAGTTTTTTCCTAAACTATAAAGTGTGTCCCAGCTGTAAATACCAGAGTTATGCCCATCATTAAAGTGAATTTGAATTGCATAGTTGCCAACTGGTACGATACCTTCAATATTGACCTTTTGTTTGTTTAGTTGTAATACTGCTTGGTCGGGTGTATGCCCAGTTACTTCTGCTGAAGGTGAGAACACTCTTAGGTATTCAAAGCTGTATTCAAACACTTCACCTGTATTAAAACTTGCCACCAGTAGGCAAGATTTTTGTTTGATTTTAATGTCGGTAACAACGGGCATGCTTGACATGTTATAAAATATACTGCGATAAATCTTGGTCTTGTACCAGCTCGCCTAGGCGGTCTTCTACAAACTTTTTATCAACTGCTATTTGCTCGCCATCTCTGTCTGGAGCATCAAAAGAAACTTCTTCTAGTAGGCGTTCAAGCACGGTGTGTAAACGTCTTGCCCCGATGTTTTCAGTAGATTCGTTTACATCAAAAGCTATTTCGGCTAGGCGTTGAATCCCGCAATCGGTAAAGTTTACGGTGACGCCTTCGGTTTGTAACAAGGCGGTGGATTGTTTGGTTAGGGCAGCTTTTGGTTCGGTTAAAATACGTTTGAAGTCATCTACTTTTAACGATTTTAATTCGACACGAATTGGCAATCGACCTTGTAGTTCTGGAATTAAATCAGATGGTTTAGACAAATGAAAAGCACCCGATGCTATAAATAATATGTGGTCAGTTTTAACCATGCCGTATTTAGTTGAAACGGTTGAGCCTTCAATTAATGGCAGTAGGTCACGTTGAACACCTTCACGAGAAACTTCGCCCGCTCCAGAATCTTGGCGTTTCGCAACCTTGTCTATTTCATCAATAAATACGATGCCTTGTTGCTCTACATTGTCTATGGCTTGAGCTTTTAAGTCTTCTTGGTTAATTAAGCGGTTGGCTTCTTCTTCGACTAATTGCTTAAAGGCTTCTTTAATCGGCAGTTTACGTTTTTGGGTTTTGCCCTTGTTCATGCTTTCAAGCATGCCTTGTAATTGGTTAGTCATGTCTTCCATGCCTGGCATGCCCATTATTTCTACATTGGGGCTGGCTTTTTCTAAATAAATTTCAATTTCTTTGTCATCTAAATTGCCTTCACGCAGACGCTTACGAAATTTTTGACGGGTTTCAGACATATTATTATGGGTTTCTTCTTCATGCCCGCGTGCTGGTGGTAGCAATATATCCAAAATACGTTCTTCGGCCAGGTCTTCTGCTTTACGTTTATTTTGTTTTATGGCGGTTTCACGTTGCATTTTTACCGCATTTTCTACTAGGTCTTTAATAATAGAATCTACTTCACGCCCTACATAGCCTATTTCGGTGTATTTGGTGGCTTCTACTTTTATAAAAGGGGCGTTGGCTAGTTTGGCTAAACGGCGAGCAATCTCAGTTTTTCCAACCCCCGTCGAGCCAATCATTAAAATGTTTTTTGGGGTGACTTCTTGGCGAAGTTCTTCAGGAAGTTGAGCCCGTCTCCAGCGGTTTCTTAAAGCAATGGCAACGGATTTCTTGGCATCTTCTTGCCCAACAATATGGGTGTTTAATTCATGAACAATTTCTTTAGGTGTCATCATTTTTAAGCTATATTCCTGTTTCTAAAATACGTAATTAGTTTATTATAAAGCAATTCAATAATTTGTTGCAGATAAGACCATGATAGAACAATTAAAATTTAGCAAGATGGAAGGCTTGGGTAACGATTTTATGGTGATTGATGCCATTAATCAGTCGGTTAATTTAACGCCAGCTTTAATTCAAAAGTGGTCGCACCGACAATTTGGGGTGGGATTTGACCAACTTTTGTTGGTGGAGGCTTCTTCTAAAGTTGATTTTACCTACCGAATTTTTAATGCGGATGGTTCTGAAGTTCAGCAATGTGGTAATGGGGCTAGGTGCTTTGCTCGTTTTGTGGTTGAGAAGGGGTTGACTGATAAGAGTGTTATTAATGTTGAAACGGCGTCTGGCATAATTACACTTTATATTGTCGATAAGGGTTTGGTTAAGGTGAATATGGGCTTGCCAAATTTTTCCCCTGCTAGTTTGCCTTATTTGACCAAAAATACACAGGATATTTATGCTATTCAGTTTGATGGTTCAGAATTTAAAATGGGGCTGGTTTCTATGGGCAACCCGCATGCGATTTTACGAGTAAATTCTGTTGAATCTGCTCCAGTAGAGAAATTGGGTAGTTGGTTAGAATCGCATAAAGATTTTCCTGAAAGAGTGAATGTTGGCTTTGCTGAAAAGGTGGATAATCAGCATTTAAAATTACGAGTTTATGAACGTGGTGCGGCGGAAACTTTGGCTTGTGGTACAGGAGCTTGTGCCGCTATGGTTTCTTTTCGCCAGCTGGGTGAAGTGGGCGATTCGGTAACGGTTTCTTTACCTGGTGGTGATTTACTAATTGAGTGGAGTGGCGAGAGCAACTCTCCTGTCTGGATGAGCGGCCCTGCAACAATGGTATTTGAAGGAGTAATTAATGCCTGATTTAGTTAAACATATTCAAGCCGAAGAGGTGGCAGAATACTTAAATAGTAATCGTGAGTTTTTTCATGTTTTCCCTGATTTATTAAATGAGCTAACCATTTCTCACCCAAGAACGGGCAAGACGGTTTCTTTGTTAGAGCGACAAGTTGTACAGCTACGTGAGCAACGTGATGGATTGAAAATTGAGGTGGATGCTTTAAAAGATGCGGCTGGAACAAACGGACTGCTATTGCATAAGGTTTATCAATTAACCAATGAATTGTTAGCAACCGAAACCGAGCAACAAGCGGTGGAGGTGATTTATGAGCGGATGCAAAATTTGTTTGAGGTGGAGCATGTTGCTTTAATGTCTTGGGAGATGCCCTTGCATAATATAGTGGGTATTAATCAATTAGGCATGAGCCAGAGTTGGGCGCAAACACTAAAGGAAACTTTGCAAGTAGCAACGCCAGTTTGCGGTTTGTTAGAGGATGATTGGCAAAAGGGGTTGTTTAGCACCAGCCAAAGAATGGAATCGGTTTGTCTTATTCCATTAGGAAAACACAAAATATGGGGTGTGTTGGCATTAGGAGCTACCAGTAACCGCTTTAGCCCAGAGCTAGGCACGTATTTCCTTGAAATAATGGGTAATATGATAACGGCTAG
>CAZZKU010000021.1:0-10520 GCA_964654635.1 uncultured Piscirickettsiaceae bacterium
TCCTGTCCAACGTTTAAAAGCCCAATTACTCCGATTTAATAATGAAAATCGTGTTTCTTAGTTGTTAAGTGTCTCCTTAAACAGTTTATCTATATCGGTTTGATTATAGCGTGCATGAAAATTACACATTTCATTGTGTACTACGATTTCACCTTGTTCATCAATTATTTTTTGGACTTCTTCTTTGCCTAAAGACAGTAACATGTTTTCAACTCGGCTAAAGTCTTTAGGGCAGTGGTATTGAATTTCTTTTCCTTCAAATAGCTTAACCAATTCTTCATTAAATAAGCGATGAATTAGGGTTTCAGAGTCTAGTTGAATAATCTCTTCGGTGCTTAGAGTGTTGGATAGCACTTTTACTCGTTCCCAACCATCTGCGTCAATATTTTCGGATAATGGCATTTTTTGAATTAACACGCCGCCTAAACCGTGTTCATTGGCGGCTAACCAAAGTTTAGAGGGTTGTTGGTCTGATTGGGTTAAAAAGTTTTCAAAAGATTGGACTATACTGTTTTGGCTATTTGTAGCTTCACGTGGGACATAAGATTGAAAATTACTGTTGGTTAGTGTGTTTTCTAAGGTAACCAGTATTTTGCCATCGCCTAATAAATCGTCGGTATCGTGTTGTTCGCTAATTTTAGCGTCAGCTTTTGTTTTGGCAACGCCACGAATTTTTAAATCATGGGTTGCTTCTACCACTAATAAGTTTACTGGACCAGTCCCCTGTACTTGTATAGTGACTTTTCCTGCATGCTTTAAACCGCTGGCTAACATGACGGTGATAGCAGTTAATTCCCCTAACATGGTAATGAGTGGAGCGGGGTAGTGGCGATTTTTTAGCATTGCTTGCCAGGCATCATCTAGTTGAATATGTTGCCCTCTAATATTTAATTCTGTGAACAGAAAATTTTTAATGGAGTTCATTCAAACTCTCCTTTTGCTTGTAAATCAGCATGGTAGGATGAGCGAACCATCGGCCCTGATGCGACATGACTGAAGCCCATTTCTATACCTGCTTGTTCTATATATTTAAACTCATCTGGTGTCCAGTATTTTTTAACCGCTAAATGGAAGTTTGATGGTTGCAGGTATTGCCCGACGGTGAGCATTTCTACATTGTGGTTGCGTAAATCTTGCATAACTTGTAGTAGTTCGGGCATGGTTTCGCCTAGCCCAACCATTAAACCTGATTTGGTGGTGGATTGCGGGTTCATTTTTTTAAAGCGTTTTAGTAGGTTTAAGGAAGCTTGATAGCCTGCGCCAGGGCGTGCTTCTTTGTATAAACGAGGCACGGTTTCCATGTTGTGGTTCAGTACATCGGGTGCTTCTTTCGATAATATTTCTAGTGCGACACTTAATCGACCACGAAAATCTGGTACTAGGATTTCTATTTTTACCTTGGGCGTTTTTTTTCTGATGGCAGAAACGCACTCTAAAAAGTGGTTTGCACCGCCATCTTTTAAATCATCTCTATCAACAGAGGTGATTACAATATAGTTTAGTTTCATTGCTGCAATGGTTTTTGCTAGTTGTGCGGGTTCGTTTTTATCGAGCGAATTTGGTCGACCATGGGTGACATCGCAAAAAGGACATTTTCGAGTACAAATTTGTCCCATTATCATAAAAGTTGCGGTGCCGTTGCCGAAACATTCTCCTAGGTTCGGGCAAGAAGCTTCTACACAAACGGTGTTTAACCCTTGTTCTTTTAAGACGGTTTTTAGTTCTTTTACTCGTCCAATATTTTTAGCAGAAGGCAGTTTGGCTTTTATCCAACGTGGTTTTTTTAGTTTAGGCAAGCTAGAGTCAGGCATGTTTTTAAGCGACTTGGTTTTGTACTGACCTTTAGGCATAGCCTTGTTTCGTTGTTTTAACGTGAGGTTGGTGCTGGGTAAGTTGTTGCCTGTTAGCCCTGATATAGAGTCTAAACTTATTTCTTGATACATAGCTTATATTTTAAAAATTAGTAGGCAGGTATTATACCCAATAATAAAGACACCACCCCTGGCGATTTTTGGGTTTTTAGAAGCTGGCAGAGGGTAATAGGTTGATTATTTGTTGGCACAGTTTTTTTTCAATGCTTTCTAAGGTGGGTAAAGTGCAGTGTTCTTTAAGTTGGGTTATTTTTAAATTATTTAACCCGCAGGGATTTATGTACTGAAAAGGGGTTAGGTCCATATCAATATTGAGAGCAAGCCCGTGATAGCTTCTGTTTTTGCGAATTTTTAGACCAAGCGAGGCAATTTTTTGTTGCTCAATATAAACTCCAGGTGCATCTTTTCGTGCGGAAGCGGTTATATTGAGTTCGGCTAGAAAATTAATGATGGCTTGTTCTAAAGTGTGTACTAGAGTGCGCACGCTTAGTTTTGCTCGTTTTAAATCAACCAAAACATAAATAATTAATTGTCCAGGGGCGTGGTAGGTTATTTGTCCGCCACGGTCGGTTTTTATAATTTCTATTTCAGCTTGTTGTACTAAGATATGTTCGGCTTTGCCATTTAGACCTTGAGTAAAAACAGCAGGGTGTTCTACTAACCAAAGTTCATCTGGGGTTTTATCTGTTCGGTTGTTGGTGAAGGTTTTCATCAATTCCCATACATTAATATAGGCTTGCTTTCCTAAGTGCTGAATGGGCATAGTTACAGGGTCATTAACACTTCAGGGTGTTGTTTTAATTCGCCATAGATGCCGTGAATTTGTTCGATGCAGGTGGCATGAAAAGTAATATTGACAGACACGAATTTTCCGCCTTTTGACTCGGTTAATTGAATCTTGTCGCGGCTGGCATCAGGGGAAAATTTTTTGGTTATTTCATAGACACAATTTACAAGGCTGTCGGCATTCTTTCCCATGGCTTTTAGTTTATAGTCGCAAGGAAAATCAATTAGAGATTGGTTATCTGGTGTGTGTAAATCTATAGTCATAGGGCTTTTCTCATAGACGTTCTTTAGCCTCGGCAAAAAAAGTATTCATTTTTAACCAAACCGCACCAGGTTTCCCTGTACCAACTGCTTTGCCATTAAGTTGGCAAACAGGTAGTGCGTCTTTGGTGGAGCTGGTTAGCCATATTTCATCGGCTTTTTCTAGGTCGGTTAGGGTTAGTTCTTGTTCTAGTATTGTTATATCGTGGTCACGTGCAATATTTTCGATAACCAAGCGAGTAATGCCTGGCAAAATTTTATTGCTGGTTGGTGGGGTTAGTAGTTTCCCGTTCTGCACAATAAATACATTGCTAGCAGTGCCTTCGGAAATTAAGCCGTCACGGTTAATTAAAATGGCATCATCTGCCCCCTGTTGTTTGGCTGCGATTTTCATCATAACATTTGGCAGTAATGTGATGGCTTTTATGTCGCATCTTAACCAGCGAATGTCTTCTAGGGTGATTGCTTTAATACCATTTTTTATAATGTAGTCTGATACAGGAAGTAAGGGGTTGGTGTAAGCATAAACAGAGGGGGTTAAACAGTCATCAGGAAGGTGATTTCTTTCCAATTGCACTCCACGAGTGACTTGTAGGTAAATAAACTGGTTGTCCCAAGGGTGGGTTTGAATAAGTTTGTTTAAAATGTCTTGCCATTCTTTTGATGAAAGTGGATTGGCGATAGAAATGGCTGCCAATCCATTATTTAGCCTAGTTAAATGGGCATCAAATTCAAATAATTTTTTATTAAATACTGGGATAACTTCATAGATGCCATCACCAAATAAAAATCCTCTATCCTGTGGCGATATTCTGGCTTCTTCTATCGGGTAATATTGACCATTTAAATACACGGTTTGTTTCATGAGTTTAAAGCCCAATAGCGGTGAGAAAGCTTAAAAATATTCTTTTAACTTGGTCAATTAGTTTTTTGATAAAAGAACCTTCTTCAACTGCTGATAATGCAACTAAATCTTGTTCAGAAATAATCTCTCCATTTAAAGAAACAGTCAAAGTACCTAGTTTTTGCCCCTCGGTTACTTTGGCGATAATTTCAGGTTGGATTAAGGTTTCAATGGTTAATTTTTTATACTGTCCTCTAGGGATGGTTACATATAAATCTTTTTGAAGACCTAGCCCTACCGAGTTTTGGATACCTTCCCATACTCGTGCATCATCTAAACGCTGTTGTGCTGAATATAATTTGTGCGTTTCAAAAAATCTAAAACCATAGTTTAGTAGCTTCTGGCTTTCTTGTATGCGACTTTTTGCACTGGTTGTGCCTAAAACAACAGCGATAATTCGCATATTATTTCTGTGTGCGGAAGAAACCAGGCAGTAACCTGCTGATTTAGTATGCCCTGTTTTTAAACCATCTACAGAACTATCTTGCCAAAGCAGTTTGTTACGATTGTATTGGGTAATTCCGTTAAAGGTGAATTTCTTTTGCGAGTACCACTTGTATTCTTCAGGGAAGTTTGTAATAAGTGCTTGAGTTAATTTAGCCAAATCATTAGCAGAAGTGTAATGTTCTGCATGCGGTAACCCTGTTGAGTTCATAAATTGGGTATTAACCATACCTAATTTTTGTGCATAGCTGTTCATTAATTCAGTAAACGTTTCTTCACTTCCTGCTACATGCTCTGCTAAGGCAACGGTGGCATCATTACCCGATTGAATCACCATGCCTTTAATTAAATCGCGAACAGAGACTTTTTTGCCAACTTCAATAAACATTTTTGAACCAGGCATTTTCCAAGCCTTTTTAGAGATATTTACCATATCATCTAGGTGAATATTTCCGCTGTTTAATTCATTAATGATGACATATCCGGTCATTATTTTAGTAAGGCTGGCGGGTTCTACTTGGCGGTCGGCATCTTTTTGAGCAAGAATTTTCCCACTATTAAAATCCATGATTACATAGGAATCAGCAGGAGAATTGGGGGCAGAAGGGGTTATGCTCGGCACGGGTAGAGCCGCTACTGAAGCAGTTGAGATAAATACAAAAAGTAGTGTTAACAGTCTGAATAATCTAGTCATGGGTATCTTTTTTAAAGTGAAATAAATAGATTCGATAATTTAACATAAAAAGGGGAAGAACATTAGGTTAACTCCGACCAAAAATTATACTTTTAGTAATTTTTTATGGGTATGTATGGACATGAGTATGCCAAAACTAATCATTAAAGTAACTAGAGAGCTTCCGCCATAGCTAAGTAAGGGTAGAGGAAGTCCAACTACGGGTAACAGTCCACTTACCATTCCAATGTTTACAAAAATATAAACAAACAATGTCATGGTTAAGCTGGCAGCAACTAGGCGAGAGAAATTGTCTTGTGCTTGTGAGGCAATATAAAGACCACGGGCGATAATTAAAGTGTAGAGTAAGAGCAGTAAAAACACACCTAAAAACCCAAACTCTTCAGCCAGAACTGCAAATATAAAGTCGGTGGTTGACTCGGGTAAAAATTCTAAGTGTGCTTGGGTGCTTCCCATATACCCCTTGCCATCTATTCCGCCAGAGCCAATAGCTATTTTAGACTGAATAATGTGGTAGCCACTACCAAGCGGGTCTGATTCGGGGTTTAGGAAAGTGAGTACCCTTTTTTTTTGGTAGGGGTACATATAAAAGTTCCATACAATGGGCAAGCTTGCAGCGACTAAACCTATTGCAGATAGAATCCACTTCCAAGACAAGCCCGCAAAGAAAATGACAAATAGTCCGCTTGCCGCAATTAAGGTAGAGGTTCCTAAATCGGGTTGTACAATAATTAAGCCTGCGGTTAGCATTACAATGGCTAGCCCTGATAATATTCTAGGCTTGCTAGGAGGGAGGCTACTATGGGCGAACAACCAAGCAACCATTAGTGGCAAGGCTAGTTTCATTAGTTCAGATGGTTGAAAACGAATAAACCCGAGGTCAAGCCAGCGCTTTGCTCCTTTACCAAACTCTCCAAAAAACAGCACCATTAATAGCATAATAATACCGGCGGTAAATATCCAAGGAGTATAAAAACTGATAATATTTGGTGGTATTTGGGCAAAAACTAGTAGTAGTATAAAAGCGAATCCAACGCGTACAAGGTGTCTTTCTATGATGGCAATATCGCCATTTGATGCACTAAATAAAATTAAAAGAGAGGTTAATACCAGAAGAAATATACCTATTAATAGCCAAACATCTAAATGAAGAGTATCCATTAGCGTTTTGTTTTTTCGGTAAACTTTTTCCTCGCCATTTAGGTTGATATTCATTTTAAAGTTTTCTCTAGTTTTTCAAAGTAAAAATTACTAATGTCAACGGCGACTGGTGCTGCTCTAATTGTGGCATTCTCAATAATAATTGTGATGGCTATTTTAGGGTTTTTAATTGGAGAAAAGCCAATAAAGAGTGAATGGTTACGTAAGTCTTTTCTAACATTTTCTTCATCATACACTTCATCTTGCCCGATGCTAAATACTTGTGCAGTTCCTGTTTTTCCTGCCATAGGAGTGGTTAATCTTTTTCCTGCTGCTCGTGCGGTTCCCCTTTTATCGACCATTACTTTTTCCATGCTAGTAATTATTTTGTTCCAGTTATTAATGTCTTTAATCGGTATTTGGTTTTGCTCTATCCCATGGTTTTTTGCCAAAACAGGGTTTTTAAGCAGGTGAGGGGTAATGACTTTACCTCTATTAGCTAATATAGACGTTGCTTTAGCAAGTTGTATCGGTGTGATTAAAAAGAATCCTTGACCTATTGAGGTGATAATAGTTTCTCCCTGGAACCAAGGCTTTCCTTTGGTTTCTCGCTTCCATTTTTTTGACGGCAAAATTCCCTTAGATTCACCAGCTAAATCAATGCCTGTTTTTTGCCCAAAGCCAAAAGGTTTTAGATAATCATGGATAAGATTAACGCCCATGTCTAAGCCTAGTTTATAAAAGTAAGTATCACAAGATTGGACTATAGAGGAAGACATATCTACTATGCCATGGCCATCTTTTTTCCAATTTCTATAGCGATGGTTTTTGAATTCAAAGTAACCTGGGTCAAAAATTGTTTTCTCAAAGCTTATTATATTGTGTTCTAGGGCGGCTAATCCTATAAACGGTTTTACGGTAGAGGCTGGTGGATATAGTCCATTTAGAGGGCGGTTAATTAGAGGTAGGTAGGGGTCGTTCAACAAAGCCTGATAGTTCTCATGGCTAATTCCATCGACAAATAAATTTGGATCGTAACCAGGTGTGCTAACAAAGGCTAAAATTTCTCCAGAACTGGGTTCGGTAACAATCACTGCGGCCCGGTGTTTGGTAAGATATTGTTCAATATATTGTTGTAATTCCATATCTAAGGTAAGTTGAATGTCTTTTCCCGCAATAGCTGGTTGAGTTTCAAGCTTGCGGATAATTCTTCCGCGAGCATTGGTTTCTATCTGTTGGACTCCTGGAGTGCCATGCAATAGATGTTCATATTGTTTTTCAATGCCTAGTTTGCCAATGACATTAGTGGCTCTGTATTTGGCAGTGTCTATTCTAGCAAGTTCCTTTTGGTTTATTTTTCCAACATAACCCAGAGCGTGGACGGCACTTTTTCCAAATGGATAGTGGCGCTTTAATTTGGCAGTTAAGTTAATACCAGGAAATTTATGGCTATTAACAGAAAATATAGCCGCCTCTTCTTCACTGAGAAAATAAGGTAAATGAATTAGCTTGTATCTATTGGTTATTTTTAGTCGTTTAAAGAATTCTTCTAATGTTTTGTCAGAAATGTTTGGCAGAGTATTTTTTAAATGAAATAAGCTACTGTCCATGTCCTTAATGTTGTTTCTAACAAATTCTAAGACAAAAACAGGGCGGTTTTCGGCAATGATAATATTGTTTCGATCGTAAATTTTGCCGCGGACAGGGGGGATGGCTTCAATAGAAATACGATTCCCTTCCGCCATAGCATGGTAGTGCTGAAAGTTTACCCATTGCAAATAAGCCATCCTAGAGAGCAGTATAAGAAAGAGTATAAAAACAAAGCCTAAAGCAAAGTAAAGCCGAGAACGAAATAAACGTTTTTGTTGATGCTGGTCATCGAAGGATTGTTGGCGGTGTTTAAACGGCATGGTTACTTAAACATAATTCGGTGAGTTAAGGATAGCATGCCCTTATATAGAAAAGGCCAGATAATGGCGGCAATCCAAGGGGATAACCAAAAAGAATAAATGTTATCGCTAGTTAAACTGGGTTGTAGTAATAGCCAGTTTAATCCCTGAGCAACGGTTAAATAAAAACCAATAATTACCGCTTGTTGCCACATTGGGGTACTTTCAAAGCCTACGCGAGTTCTTAACATAAAGAAAACTAAAATAATGTAAATAAGAGCGTGAGAGCCAAGAGGAGTGTTCATAGCAACATCGGTAATGACTCCCAGTATAAATGCGGTAAAAAGATGAGTTTGATTCAATAATTGTGATGACCAAAAAAACAACAACAATACAGTAAAAGAGGGAATAAAGTGCAGAGAGAAGCTTAAATCTATCATTGTATCGAAGATAAAGCTAATAAAATAACTGCTTATTAGTAGCCATTTAATTTGAGCAAATTTTAAAGAATAAACTTTAGATCCCATTTTATTTTTGCTCCAAATTAGGAGTATCTTTTGGATTTATTTCTACTTTATCAGAAAGGATGAGTACTTTTTCTGTTTTACCTATTCTAGCAACTGGCTTGGCTAAAATAGCAAAGTAAGGCTGGTCTTTTAAGGTAGTTATTTTAGTGATGGTTGCGACAGGGTAGCCTTTGGGGTAGATCCCGCCTAAACCAGAGGTTTCGATTAAATCACCAACTTTTACCGAGCTAGTATTTGCTATAAATTGTAAAGAAAGGGTGTTTTTATCAATGCCAATTGTAACTCCCCGTTGCCCTGTTCTTTGGATGCGCACAGGCACTTTTATATCGGTATCGGATATCAGTTGAACTTTAGAAGAAGTTGGCGTTAGTTGGGTGATTAAGCCTAATAACCCAAATGAATCAATCACACTTTGATCTATTTTTACACCATCTAAAGCCCCTTTGTTTAGGGTGTAAGTGTGTGAGTAGGGGGTTGCTTGGTAGTGAGTTATGTTGGCTACTTTGACCTCTAAAGAATCAAGCTGGCTAGCTGTACCTAATAACTCATTAAGGCGTTTAACTTCTAGTGTTAAGTGGGAAAACTGCTGTTGCTTTGCTTTAAGTAACAGGTTTTCGGTAGCCAACTTTTGGTTAGCTTTTTTAAGAGAATCAATGGTTTCAAAATCTTGTTGAAAATAATGGTAACTATTAATAGGCCAGGAAGCAATTTTTTCTACTGGCTCCATTACTGTTAATACCGTATTTCGAAAATTAGAGAGTAGTTGGCTGTAATGGTCAACAACCATTAAACTGATGGCAAAAATAAAAAACAGCAGAAACTGCGTGCCTTCTTTTTGCGGATTGGTTAGAGACAGAGAGATGGTAGTTAAACCTTAGTCAAAAGAAAAAACATCAATGCCTTTTTCATCCATCATTTCTAATGCTCTACCACCGCCACGTGCTACGCAAGTTAAAGGGTCATCAGCAATAATAACAGGCACGCCTGTTTCTTCAGATAATAAAGTGTTTAAGTTTTTAAGCAGCGCACCACCACCGGTTAAAACTATGCCGTGTTCAGCAATATCGGCACCCAGTTCTGGCGGAGTGTGTTCTAATGCAGTTCTAACCGCACTAACAATGGCTGAGAGTGGTTCTTTCAAGGCCTCTAGCACCTCATTGCTGTTTAGCACAAAACGTCTTGGTACGGCTTCGGCAATATTGCTACCGTGAACTTCTAGAGTAGAAGGTTCTATTTCGTGGTAGGCAGTACCAATTTCTTTTTTAATCCTTTCAGCGGTCACTTCACCAATAACCATGCCGTAATTGCGTCTTACATATTTGATAATGGCATCATCAAAACGGTCGCCACCTACTTTTACCGAGTCAGACCAAACTATGCCGTTCAAAGAAAGAGTAGCAACTTCAGTTGTTCCGCCTCCGATATCGACCACCATAGATCCAGTTGGCTCACTAACTGGCATGCCAGCACCAATAGCGGCAGCCATAGGTTCTTCTATTAAATAGACTTCGCGCGCGCCCGCACCAGCGGCGGACTCTCTTATGGCGCGTCTTTCTACTTGAGTTGATCCACAAGGCACACAAACCAATACGCGTGGGCTAGGTTGAAAGAATTTAGCTTCATGAACTTTACGAATAAAAGATTGCAACATTTTTTCAGTAACTTCAAAATCAGCGATGACACCATCTTTTAATGGTCGGACAGTTTCAATATTTTGGTTTTCTTTGCCGAGCATTTGTTTAGCCGCTTCTCCTACTGCAACAATAGAGCGAGAGCTAGATCCCCTGTGGCTAGTTCGTATGGCAACAACTGAAGGTTCGTTTAAAACCATGCCTTTGCCTCTTACATAAATTAGAGTATTGGCTGTACCTAGGTCAATAGATAAGTCGCTGGAAAAAAGTCCGATAATTTTGCGAAACATTGAGTGAGATTTCCTTAAAAAATATTTTTACTATTCTATAACAAACTTTTATAAGAAAGGGGGTTTTTATTAATAAAAAATGT
>CAZZKU010000022.1:0-10151 GCA_964654635.1 uncultured Piscirickettsiaceae bacterium
TTAAGTGTCTCCTTAAGCTTTAGATTTGATAGAGTTTGTTATTAATAGATTTTAGCTTTGCCAAATACCGCCGAGAATAGAGTCTTTAGTTGCCCCTGTAATGTTGGTCAACTGAATAGGTTTTAATTCACACCTTTGCTGTGCCAACCAGGCACACATAAAGGCTTCAAGCGAGTGCGGATTTACTCCTAGTTGCAAGCTCGATACAACTGGAAGACCCGTTTTTTTTGCGAGTCTGTTTAGCAAAGTTATATTTTCAGCACCTCCACCACAAATAATTACTTTTTTTATAGTTGTGCTATCAATAGAGTTGGCAATACTGTCAACACTAAGCTGGTTCAGGGTAGAAATTAAACTTTGCTTAGATAAATTTTTAATTTTTAGCAGTTGAATAATGCTATTTACCCAGTCCAAATTAAAAACATCTCTACCGGTGCTTTTAGGGCTATTTTCTGCAAAATAAGAGTGTTGTTTTAGAGCGGATAGCAGGGTTGTATTTATGTTAGTTGAAGCTGCAATATCTCCATTTTTATCATAGTTTGTGCCAAGGTACTTTTGGCAAACTTCATCCATTAAACCATTGCCAGGTCCTGTATCAAAACCGATTACTTTATCTTTGTTGATAATAGTTACATTCGCAATCCCACCAATATTTACAATAGCAGTCGGCTCGGTAAGGTTAAATACTTGTTGATGAAAAGCGGGAGCAATCGGCGCACCAGAACCACCGTTTGCCATGTCATCAATACGAAAGTCTGCTACGGTAGTGATGCCTGTTGATTTAGCAATAAAAGCAGGATGACCCAGTTGAATGCTCATTGGTATTTTAGGGTCGTGAAATACGGTTTGACCATGACAGCCGATAGCGATAATTTGTGCTGGTTTTAAATTAAATTTTTCTAAAGATTGGTTAATGGCAGAGGCATAAAACTTTCCTAGCTGATATTCTAATGTAGCAATGGTATGAATACTTGTTTGACTAGAAAGGTTTAATTTGTGTAACTGTTGCTGAATGTTGTCAGAATATGGAATGGACAGATAATGGCAAAGTTTAAGCTTATTCTTTTGTTCATCTATCGTGGCGATTGCAATATCAATCCCATCTAGGCTAGTGCCAGACATTACGCCAATATAATATTGGCAGGGTAGTTCATTGGTGCTATTCAAAATTTTTCGCTAGTTGAATATCGCTTGATAGCCTGTCTAATTGTGCCGACATGAGCCCTGAAAAATGAGCAAATTGTTGTCTATATTTTTTAGGGACAGGGCCCGCATCGGGAAATTTTACTTTTAAAGGATCTATATGACGTCCATTTTTTCTGAACTCATAGTGAAGGTGTGGCCCAGTAGATCGACCTGTTGAACCTATGTAGCCAATAACCTGCCCTTGTTTGACCCAGTCGCCTTTTTTGTATTTACCAAATTTAGACATGTGTGCATACACCGTGGTGTATTTTCCTGCATGTTGAATATAAATTACATTACCGTAGGCATTTCCCCAGCCACGGCGAATGATTTTGCCATCGCCAGTTGCTCTTATTGGTGTTCCCGTAGGACCACCATAATCTACCCCTTTATGAGCCTTCCATTTTTTTAAAATAGGGTGAAATCGTTTGGGGTTAAAATGAGAAGTTATGCGTACATAATCAACAGGGTTGCGTAAGAATGCTTTTCTTAGGTTGCGTTTTTCACTATTAAAATAGCCGACATCATTTCCGTTACTGTCAGTTAGTAAAAAAGCATCGTGGGTTTCTCCGTTACTAGTGGTTATTTGAGCGGCTAAGATTCTGCCATCACCAATATAATTGCCGTTAATGTACTTCCTTTCATAAATTAATTTAAAGGGATCACCAGGGCGAAGTTGACGAATAAAATCAATTTGCCAAGCAAAAATATCTGCCAAATTCATAATGGTTTTAGCACTTAGCCCTGCCTGTTGCCCGCTTAAATAAAAAGAGTGTTTAATTTTTCCGTAAGCAGTTACTATCCTCGTTTGAACAGGTATTTCAATGGTTTGAATGCTGAACTCACCATTTTTCTCAGTCAGTTCGTGGTGCGTGGTTCGGTTTTTTTTATAAAGAATACGCTTTAGCTTATTTTGCTCTGTCCATATATACAAAACATCGCCAACTTGAAGGGTAGTAAGTAGGTGGCTGTTTTCAAGTTTTTGTATTTTAAAAGCAACCGATTTATTTAGGTTTGCTTGATACAAAGCGGTAGATAAAGAATCATTTTTTTTAATTTTAATTTCATGTAAAGTCCAGTCATTTTCAACTGGGCTAGTAGCCGTTTTTTGAGTTTCTTTAAAAGTTGTTAAAGACGGAAGGACAAGAGTTTGTCGTTCAGCAGGCAAGCTGGCCAAAGAATTAGCCGCTATTATGCTAGTAATTAGTATGAATAATACGAAAATAGGAAGTTTTTTTTTCACAAGATAGTCACTTAAATATAATTACGTTTATTATAACAGTCTATCTTCTTATATAATAGCTTAAAATTTTAAAGAAGATATAAACTAACATGAATAGCACCGACGAGAAAAACACACCACACCACAAACCAAGACCTATGATTGACTTGCTGGTCAGTATCATTGTCCCTTCAATTATTTTAATGAAATTTAGTGGCGACGATGTTCTTGGGGCGACTAATGGCTTGATAATCGCCTTAGCCATTCCTCTAAGCTGGGGTATTTATGAAAAAGTTAAATTTAAAAAGAATAATTTTATTGCTATGCTCGGTTTTATTAGCATATTGCTAACAGGAGGCATTGGCTTGCTTGAACTAGATACCCAGTGGTTGGCAGTAAAAGAGGCGGCTATTCCAGGCATAATTGGTATTGGCGTATTGGTTTCAACCTATACCAAATATCCTTTAATAAAAGTGCTTTTATATAACCCCGCAATAATGAATGTTAAACAAATAAAGTCTAGCTTAGAAGAAAGAGGTTTGGTTAAACAGTTTGAAAATCGCTTGCTTATAGCGACTTATTTAATAAGTGGTACTTTCTTTTTTTCAGCGATTATGAATTATATTTTAGCAACTTGGATAGTAACAAGCCCGGCGGGAAGCACCGCTTTTAATGAAGAATTAGGACGACTGACCTTGGTTAGTTATCCTGTTATCGCTATACCTTCTATGCTAATGATGATGGCAATACTCTACTTTCTTTGGAAAACCATTCGTAATATGACTGGTTTGAAAACGGCTGATATATTTGTCGCACAAGAAGTTGATGAAAAAACAGATTCTAAAAATTAAGAAGTGCTTTTTACCTTAATAAATATTTGATAGCTAGTCAATGCTTGAGTCTGTTCTTCTAGGCTTTCTATAACATGATGGCGATTTATTTTCGACCACATCTTTATATCTTTTTCTGCACCAGGGTCGGTAAAAATAATACTAACTATTTCACCTTCAGCAAGCTTTCTAACAGCTTGTTGTAGTTTTATAACTGGCATAGGGCATTTTAAACCCGTCGCATCTATTATTTCTTTAGGATTGTGTTCTTTAATACTGGGCATCTTTTTAATCTTGGGGCATAATCTTGAGTTATAATTTGCGGTTAATTCAGATAATTAGTGGAAAAACACCGTGTCATCAACTTCAACCAGTGCGACTGATATTACAACTTTTCAAGGGTTAATTCAAACCTTACAAGCCTTTTGGGCAGAACAAGGTTGCGTTATTATGCAACCTTACGACATCGAAATGGGGGCGGGGACTTTTCATCCAGCCACTTTTTTAAGGTCAATTGGCCCTGAGCCTTGGCGTGCTGCTTATGTTCAGCCTTGTCGCCGTCCTACTGATGGTCGTTATGGAGAAAACCCAAATCGATTACAGCATTATTACCAATTTCAAGTGATGTTAAAGCCTTCGCCAGATAACATTCAAGAACTGTATTTAGAGTCTTTAAAAGTAATGGGTATTGACCCTTTAGAACACGATATTCGTTTTGTTGAAGACAACTGGGAATCTCCTACATTAGGGGCTTGGGGTTTAGGTTGGGAAATTTGGATGAATGGTATGGAAGTGACTCAATTCACTTATTTTCAGCAGGTAGGTAGTTTAGAGTGCAAACCTGTTACTGGTGAAATAACCTACGGTTTAGAGCGTATTGCAATGTATTTGCAAGGAGTAGATTCTGTTTATGACTTGGTGTGGGTTGATGGACCAGATGGAAAAGTAACCTATGGCGATATTTTTCACCAAAATGAAGTTGAAATGTCAGCTTACAATTTTGAACATGCCGATACCGATATTTTATTTAAAACTTTTGATGAATGTGAACAAGTCTTTAGCAGCTTAGTCGATGAAAAATTACCACTGCCAGCTTATGAGCAAGTTCTGAAAGCATCACACGCTTTTAATATGCTAGATGCTCGACACGCCATTAGTGTTGCCGAAAGAGCACGCTATATTGGGCGAGTAAGAACCATGGCAAAACAAATTGCCAGTGCATATTATGAAGGGCGAGAAGCTTTAGGCTTTCCTCTTGTTAAGAAAGGGAGTAAGTTAGTATGACTACAGTCGCAACTCAAACAGAAGAATTTATTGTTGAAATCGGCACAGAAGAATTGCCACCAACTGCTTTAAGAAAATTAGCTGAATCTTTTTCGGCGGGTATTAAGTTAGGTTTAAATGAAGCAGAATTAAGTTATGGCACGGTTAGCACTTACGCTTCACCAAGACGTTTGGCAGTTAAAATAGAACAGTTACAACTGGCACAAGCTGATAAAACAGTTGAGCGTAAAGGTCCAGCTAAAAAAGCCGCTTTTGATGCGGATGGTAATGCCACTAAAGCACTGCAAGGTTTTGCTAGAGGTTGTGGGGCAGAAGTTGCAGAACTCTCAGAAATTGAAACCCCTAAAGGAATTTGGATGGTTTATTACCTTGAGCAAAAAGGTAAGCAAGCAACAGAATTACTTGAACAAATTGTTAGCCAGTCTTTGGCTAAATTGCCTATTCCTAAACGCATGCGTTGGGGAGATTCAAGCGTTGAATTTGTGCGTCCTGTTCACTGGGTCATGATGTTGTTAGGTCAACAAATCGTTCCCGCCACTATTCTAGGCAAGAAAACCAGCAACACCAGCAGAGGGCATCGTTTTCATGCTCCTAATGAAGTTGTTATTAACTCTGCCAGCAGTTATGTTTCACAATTAGAGACAAGCGGATATGTCATCGTTGATATGGACAAGCGAAAAAAAATAATTGCTAGTCAAGTAGAAGCGGCGGCAAAACAAGCAGGTGGTACAGCGGTTATAGATAAAGACCTGCTAGAAGAGGTGAGTTCTTTGAATGAATGGCCAAGCGCGATTGTTGGTGATTTTGATGAAAGTTTTCTATCCGTACCAGCTGAAGCCTTAATTTCTGCGATGAAAGGTCATCAAAAATACTTTCATATGGTTGATGATAACAACAAATTAATGGCAAAGTTTATTACCATTTCTAATATTGAAAGCTCAAATCCCGAGTCAGTTAAGTACGGCAACGAACGGGTTATTCGACCTAGATTAGCCGATGCTAAATTCTTTTGGGAACAGGATTTAAAACAAGGTTTAGATAGTTTTTTACCTAGATTAGCTAAAGTAGTTTTCCAGAAAAAATTAGGCACTGTATTAGAAAAAACTGAGAGACTGCAAATTTTAGCAGTTAAAGTTGGTCAAGTTATTGGTGCCAATGAAGCAGACTTAAAGCGAGCTGCCAAGTTATCTAAAAGTGATTTAATGTCTGAAATGGTCGGTGAGTTTCCAAATTTACAAGGTTTAATGGGTTCGTATTATGCCCGTGAACAAGGTGAAACTGAAGCGGTTGCTTGTGCCATTAAAGAACAATATCTACCTCGTTTTGCTGGTGATGCTTTACCAGAACAAACGGTTGCTCAAAGTTTGGCAATAGCCGATAAACTAGATACCATAACAGGCATTTTTGGCTTAGGGCAAGTACCTACTGGCGACAAAGACCCTTTTGCATTACGCCGTTCAGCCTTGGGTTTAATGCGGATTATTATTGAAAAAAACATAGATGTTGACCTAAAAGATTTAATTACTTTCAGCGTTAAATTACATCAATCGGTTAGCGTTACCGATGAATTAATTAATAATATCTTTAACTTTATCATGAGCCGTTTAAAAGCTTATTATGCCGATAAAGAAATCAGTACCGAGCAGTTTGAAGCGGTTTATGCCTGCTTACCTAACCAGCCTCTAGACTTTGATAAACGTATTAAAGCCGTTAAGCAGTTTGCCTCTATGCCAGAAGCAGAAAGTTTAAGTGCTGCCAATAAACGTATTGCTAATATACTTAAAAAAGCCAAGATTGCTAAGTTTAAAGCGGTAGATGCAAATTTGTTTGAGCTGGATGCAGAAAAAGACTTATTTAATACCATTCAAGCATTATCTAGCAAGGTATTGGCTTTCACTAAAGCCAAAGACTATACTTCTGCATTACAAACTCTTGCCAGCATTAAGCAACCAGTAGATACTTTTTTTGACGAAGTCATGGTCATGGCAGAAGATGAAGCGGTTAAACAAAACAGGTTAGCAATGCTAGAAAGTATTTATAGCCTGTTTATTAACATTGCCGATATTTCACGGCTGTAAGTTTTTGATGAAAATAATAGTGTTAGATAGAGATGGCGTAATTAACCAAGATTCTAGCCAATACATTAAATCAGCAAAAGAATGGTTGCCTGAACCAGGTAGTATTGAAGCCATTGTGAAGTTAAAAAAGGCAGGTTGGACGGTAGCAATAGCAACCAATCAATCGGGAATTGGACGTGGTTATTATTCACAAAAAACTTTAAGCACTATACACTTAAAAATGCAAAAAATGTTAGCTGAACAAGGGGCGAAAGTCGATTGGATTAGCTATTCACCTTATGTTCCTGCTAACAATTCTGTTTGTCGAAAACCTTTAACAGGTATGTTAAGAGCAATAGAAAATCGCTATAACATGAGTTTGAAAGGGGTAATAATGATTGGCGATAGTTTGGCAGATATACAAGTGGCTTTAGCCAATAATATGCAACCTATACTAGTCAAAACAGGCAAAGGCAATAAAACCCTTGCGAGTCAAGAGAGTTGTCTACAAGGAGTTCCTGTTTTTAATAACCTACTGGCAGCGGTGGAGGGTTTATTATGAGCGTTATGAAGATTACTTGGGTCTTAAGAACGTTACTATTCAGCTTTTTACAATTCTCTAGCATTATTATTTTTTCAACCCTGGGTTTAGTCCTTTATTTTTTTAGCGACAAGATTAAATACATCTACATAACCTGGTGGATAAGTTTTGTCATGTTTTTATTAAAATTTGTCAGTGGCGTAAAGTATCAACTACATGGGCAAGAAAACATACAGGAAGGGGAATCTGGTCTTATTCTTGCTAGACATGAATCAACTTGGGAAACGTTTGCTTTTCAACAAATTTTTCCTCGCCAAGCTTTTGTTTTAAAAAAAGAACTACTAAAAATCCCCCTTTTTGGTTGGGGTTTGCAGATGAGTTCTCCTATCGCAATAGATAGAGGAGCAGGCAGAAAAGCATTGAAACAGGTGTTAGAGCAAGGTGTTAGCAAGCTTGAAGAAAATATTTGGGTAGTTATTTTTCCAGAAGGTACTCGAATGCCGAGTAACAAAATAGGCAAAATAAATTCAGGCGGTGCTTTGCTAGCACAAAAATCGAAAGCGAATACCTACTTAGTTACCCACAATGCTGGTCGATGCTGGGCTGCTAAAAAATGGCTAATTAAGCCAGGGGTGGTGGATGTTTATATAAGTCCCCCGCTTGATTTAGATAATTTAACAACCAAAGAAATTAACAACTTAACTGAGGAATGGTTTAAGTCCCACCTAGACCCTGCAACTGATTAAAAAATAATCAAGTTAAGGTCTAGCTGACCTTAATATTTTTATGAGCAAACTTTCTTCTATCCTTGGCTTGTTGCTAGGGGTTATCATTATTCTGCTTAATATGGTTGACTTTCAAACAGGTCAAATATTAAAGGCATTTTTTAACTGGCAAGCCTTTCTAGTGGTTGTCGGAGGAACACTTGCTGCCGCTTTTATTAATTATCCCTTTTCTCAAATACGTTGTTTTTTTCAAGGATTTGCAAAAATCTTTAAAGAAGAACCGGCTAATGTACGAGACAGTATTGAAGAAATATTAGACTTAAGTCGCATTGCACACAGTAGAAGTTTGTTAGAAATTGAAAAACATATTGAAAAACAAGAAGATGATTTTTTAAAATTTTCCTTATCAGAGATGTTGGTGTACCGCGATAACGAACAACTAGAACAAAGCTTACATAACCATTTAAATGCGATGAAATTGCGCCACTTAAGATGCCAAGATATCTTTAATAACATGGCAACCTATGCCCCAGCTTTTGGCATGATGGGGACGGTTATGGGCTTAATTATGATGATGACCTCTCAAGTGGGGGCAGAAAATGCAGATGCAATTGTTGGACAAACTGAAAATATGCTTAATAGCTTATTAGCAGGAATGGGGCTGGCCTTGGTTACGACCTTCTATGGCGTGTTTATAGCCAATTTTATTTTCATTCCTGTCTCTGGAAAATTAAAGGTTTTGTCGGACGCAGAAGTAGATAAAAATGAAGTAATTATTCAAGGTGTATTGGCTTTAAAAAATAACATGCCCACTTTGTTTTTAAAAGAATCCATGTTATCGCATGTCAGCTACCAAACCAAGTTGCAACTTAGTCAACTTATTAGGTAAGAGACGTGAAAACTCGCAATCAAAAATCGCAAAGCCAACAACAAGAATATGAATTAATTCAATTAGGACGATTTAAAAGCAGTCAAATTGTCTTTATTGCCTTATTTACTTCCGTGCTAGCCCTGTTTGTGATGGTGATTGTGTTAATTGAAATTGAAGACAATCCACGAGATAGGAACTACCAAAAGTTAGTTAAAGTTATTTATGACGATGTACTAGCTTATAAAAAAGCCGAAGGATTAGATTGGCTGTTGGTAGAAAACACCGTCTCTAAAGGCGTTAAAATCACCTTTGATGCCAGTTTGTTTACAGAACAAAGTCTATTTACCTCTGCTAGAGCAAAGTTAAACCCTTTCTTTTTACCTTATATTAACCGTTTAACCAGTTTAATAGCTCATTTAGATTTAGCAAATATTTCCGAAAAACATTCCTCAATGGTAACTAAAATCCTGCAACCTAATGAACAGTTATTGATGACCGTTAGAATAGAAGGTCATTCAGATTCTACCCCCTTAGCAGCCACAGCCTTATATCAAAACAACATAGAGTTAAGCAGTTTTAGAGCTTACTCTATTATGCGAATGATAATGTTGTATAGCAAAGTGCCTGCGGAAAACTTATCTATATCGGGCTATGGCTGTTTTAAACCGCTAGTAGCGGATACAGAAAATCCGATTAATAGGCGAGTAGAAATTTATATCGTGCCACAGATTATGCCAAGCAATGAGCGATTTAAATGACTTTAAATAGAGAAAGAGCCAAGTCGGTTTGGATGCTATCTTTTGGCGATTTAATAACCTTGCTAATTACCTTTTTTATTTTAATGATTGTCTTAAATAAAGGTGAGATAACGCATATTCAAAAATGGGCAGAAAATCAGCTAGACTTAACCGCAGAGCAATTGAGTACTAAATTAAAAGACTCTAATGTAATTAGTGTTAGTCGAAATATTCAGGGAGTAATAATTGATATAGATTCTAACAACTTTTTTTTAAAAGGAGGTTATCAACCTTCAGAATTGTTAGTTCAAGAGCTAAAAATTTTGGCAGAAGAACTTAGTCAAACCAGTTTGTTTTTAGCTAAAGATATATTGCCAGCAGGGATTGAGTCAGCGGCAAAAAAAGGAGGCTTCCAGTTTTATCGTGAAATAAGAATTTCAGGACATACTGATAATGTTCCAATTAATCCGTTATCGCCACTAAAAAATAACTGGTTTTTAAGCAGTATGCGCGCACAAAGTGTTATGAATTATCTATACAATATTACCGATTTGCCGAGAGAGTTTTTTAGTTTTTCAGGCTATGGAAAGTATAGGCCTATTGCAGACAATAGCACGACAGAGGGCAAGGAAAAAAACAGAAGAATTCAAATACTAATTGTGGCTCATTTTGAGCTTAAGCCAAGCCCGTAAATAATTT
>CAZZKU010000023.1:0-10131 GCA_964654635.1 uncultured Piscirickettsiaceae bacterium
CTTTGTCCTGTTAACCCTAATCCTGCTACTAATTTCATTTGTTTTACCTTAAAAATACCTTAAAAATACCTTAAAAACCCTAAAATCACCAGGGGTGGGGTCTAAACTACCTTTTTTTACCTTATTTTCAAGCTTGCTAGCCCTATTAATACCAATAAAATAGTAATAATCCAAAAACGTACCGTTACTTGTGATTCGTGCCAGCCTTTTTTCTCAAAATGATGGTGTAGCGGTGCCATTAAGAAAATTCTTCTTCCATTTCTTAGCTTATAAGAACCTACTTGAAAAATAACAGAGAGGGTTTCAACAACAAAAATACCGCCCATAATAAATAGAATAAGCTCTTGGTTAACCGCGATGGCAACCACTCCCAAAGCCGCACCGAGAGCTAATGAACCAACATCGCCCATAAAAACCTGTGCTGGGTGGGCGTTAAACCATAAAAACCCTAACCCTGCACCGGCTAAAGCGGCACTAAAAATAGTTAGTTCGCCCACCCCTGGAATATGCGGCAAATATAAATAATTTGCAAAATAAACATGCCCTGTTACATAAGCAAAAACGCCAAGACCTACCGCAACCATCACCACCGTCATCACCGCTAAACCATCTAAACCATCGGTTAAGTTTACTGCGTTAGAAGTTCCTACAATGACCAAATAAGACAATAGCAGTGTCCAAGCACCTAGCTCAATAAAAGTGTCTTTCATGTAGGGAATTAATAACTGGGTTTCTGCAGGTACATTTGCCATGGCAAATAAGGCGTAAGCTGCGATAAATCCGACGATGGATTGCCATAGATATTTGGTGCGAGAGCTCATGCCATTAGGGTCTTTATAAACCACTTTTTTATAGTCGTCAATAAAACCAATAATCCCAAAACCTAACATGGTTAGAGTGGCTATTACTAAATAATGATTGGTTAAGTCACCCCATAAAAATACCGAGATGGAAACTGAAAACAGAATCATTATCCCACCCATTGTCGGAGTACCATTTTTTACTAGGTGAGTTTCAGGCCCGTCTAAACGAACCGCTTGCCCTGCTTTTAAACGAATTAACCAGGCAATTACTTTAGGACCTATTAAAAAAGAAATAAGTAATGAGGTAATAACGGTCATAATTGTTCGCATGGTAATATAGTCAAAAACGGCAAACCCTGAAATATATTGGGCTAAATAATTGGTTAAATAAATCAGCATTATGATTTCCTTAATTTAAGTTTAATTTCTGCTACTACTTTTTCCATCTGTGCAGAACGAGAACCTTTTACTAGGCAACTATCAACTAAGTCATCTTTAATTAGGCTAATTGCTTTATCCGCAAGTTCTTTATGGCTCGCAAACCAAAAGGCTTGTTTGCCAAAATGGTTCGGCATTTCTTTAGCATCGTTACCATAACTTAGCAGAAACTTAACCCCTTTTTGTTTCGCATAACGAGCAATATTGGCATGTTCTTGCAAAGATTTTTCGCCTATTTCAGCCATCGCACCAATACAAAGTAATGGATGTTGGGCAATAGACACTAACACATCAATTCCTGCTTTTACTGAAGAAGGGTTGGCGTTATAGCTGTCATCTATTAGCTGCCCATTTGGTAGTTTGCTTTGTTGTAGTCTGCCCTTGTCTCCATCTTGCTCAAGGTCAAAATTCGCCAGGGATGGTATCAGTTTTTCCAGTTGACAGCCCGCGGCAAAACAAACCACCAAACTGGCTAACGCATTCATTGCATTGTGTTCGCCTAACATGGATAGTTTTACTGGGAAGGTTTTATCTTGGTAAGAAAATTCAAACGCTAAATGTTCTTTAGCTTGCTCAAAATTAAAGAGGCTAAAATCCGCTTGCTTAGATTTTCCAAAGCTTAAAACCTTTAACTCTCTTTCAGCTGCCATCTTTAACCAGGTATCAAATCCTGGAGAATCGGCATTTAGTACAATAGGACTACCTTTTGCTAAACCATTCATTATTTCACCCTTGGTGATAATAATGCCTGCTAAAGAACCAAAACCTTCTAAATGAGCTTCGGCGGCAATGGTAATTAACGCCACATCAGGTTGAGCAATTCGGCTTAAGTAATCTATTTCATGTAAATGGTTTGCACCCATTTCTACTACTGCAAATTCATGTTGCTGTTTTAAGCCTAGTAAGGTTCTTGGCACACCTAAATCATTATTAAAATTACCAGGTGTTGCCATTACTTTTTCTGGTTTATAGTAGTTAGAGAGCATAAAACTGATTAAATTTTTACAGGTAGTTTTACCATTGCTACCCGTTACTGCCAGTAGCTTTTTTAACTGACTATTTTGCCGATACCAACTAGCAAAACTGGCTAAGGCTAAACGGGTATCAGCCACTTTTATTTGGCTAATAGCACAATCGGATACGGTTGAAACTAATGCTAGGATTGCACCATTTTGATAGGCAGATTCTATAAAATCATGCCCATCAAAATTATCTCCTGCTATGGCAATATATAAAGATCCTGAATTAACAGTGCGGCTATCGGTTGAAACGGCATTAAAACATTGTTCGGCATCTTCAATATTTACCATCTCACCATCGGTTGTTTTGGCTAAATTTTGTATGTTCCACAATTTATGTAAAGTATTTTTCATAACTTTATTGCCCTTTGAATTAATTCTGTATCTAGCATCGGAGTTTTAACTCCTGCAATATCTTGGTAAGGCTCATGCCCTTTTCCTGCCACAATAATAAGGTCATTTTTATTCGCCTTTTTTAACGCATAAGCAATGGCATCGGCTCGGTTATGTATCACTTTAAAACTAAAAGTATCGTTCAGATTATTAAATCCAACTAAAATATCTTTTACAATTTCTTGTGGCGATTCAAACCGAGGATTGTCATCGGTTACAATTGCAATATTGGCATATTCAGCAGCTACTTTTGCCATTAAAGGTCTTTTGCCTTTATCTCTATCGCCACCGCAACCAAACACCAACCACAACTTTTGATTGGGTTTATTTATATGATCTTTAACCGCTTGTAACACGGCTTGTAAAGCTTCTGGCGTATGGGCATAATCTACGATTACCTGTGGCAATTTATTCACCAATTCCATTCGCCCAGAGATTGCTTTAAGCTTATCCAAGCTTGTGGTTATTTTTTGTAACCAAGTCAATTTATCCTGTTCAACTAATGCCAAACAAATACCTAAGGCACACAGGATATTTTCAACATTAAACTTGCCATATAATTTTAAAACGAAGTTGATTTTAGTTCCCTGAAAAACAACCTTGAACTGGATTCCTGCTTGATTTAACAAGATATTACTAACCGATAAAGTATCTTCTTTTTGCTTACCATAGCTAACTTTTTCAATTTGCTCAAAATCGGTTCTAGCTAATAAAGATTTACCCATTTTATCAGCCGAATTAATAACCCAGCTATCAGCAGGATAGTCTAAAAATAAAGATTTTTTAACCTGATGATAAGCTTCAATAGTTCCATGAAAATCTAGGTGATCTCTAGTCACTTGGGTTAATGCCAGTACCGTAAAATTAAGCCCTTTAATTCTACCTAGGGCAATAGCGTGGGAAGATACTTCCATCACCACGACCTCTACTTTTTGTTTAACAAATTCTGCCAAAACTCTATTAAGTGAGACTGTTTCTAAAGTGGTATTTTCTGTAGCGATTAATTGCCCCAAAACACCATTTCCTAAAGTGCCAAGCACCGCAACTTTATACTGGTTTTCTAATAATTTTGCGGTATAGTGAGCAACTGAAGTTTTGCCATTTGTTCCGGTTATACCTACCAATTTTAATTGCTTACTTGGGTCGTTATAAAACCATTTTGCAAAGTCAGCTAATTTATTGACTAAACCTTCTACTAATAAAACTTCTATCGCTAAGTTTTTAACTTTGTCTTTATTTATCAAATCGGTAATAACCAGCTGACAGCCTAATTTTTCGACCTGACTTAGATAGTTTAATCCACTAGAATTTTCACCAGTTAAAGCAATAAAAACACTGTTTGAATTTACTAGCCTAGAGTCGGTAGTTAATTCTGTCACCGAGTTCTCTGATGTTAAATCTGTCAAAGTTTGTTGGAAATGTTGAAAAATATCGGTTATTTTTTTCATGGCTGGTAACCTAGTTTATCAGGTGGAATATTTTTTAATCTTAAAACATCTTCCATTACCGTTTTAAAGATAGGGGCAGCAACTAAGCCACCAAAATAGAGTCCCCTGCTCGGTTGCTTCACCACGGTTGCCATAATATATTTAGGATTAGTGGCTGGCACTATACCGACAAACAACGATAAATATTCACTTTTCTCATAACCGCCTGCTTTGGTTTTATGTACCGTACCCGTTTTTCCAGCCACATGGTAGCCATCTAAAGCCGCTTTCGGAGCAGTACCGCCTTTTTGAGTTACCGCAATTAACATTTCTAACATCTTATTTGCTACCTTAGGTTTAATGACCTGCAAAGGCTGTATAGAGCTAGGTTGTACAGAGTTAGTTTCTTCGTTAACGGTATCGGTTATTTTTAATAAGGTTACTGGCAATAACCTGCCTTCATTGGTAAAAATAGTATAGGCTCTTGCCAGTTGCATTAAATTAATATTAAAACCATAACCAAAAGAGGCAGATGCTTGGTCTATTTTATTCCATTCTGATACAGGACGAATATAGCCTAAAGCTTCGCCTGGTAAATACAAACCAAGGTCTTGCCCAAAACCGACATCTCTCATCATTTGCCATTGTTGCAACGCACTTAATTTAAAGGCTATTTTTATCACGCCGACGTTACTCGATTTTTGGATAATGGTTGCCGGATTTATCTTGCCATGATTACGCGTATCTGAAATAAGTTGCCCTTGTACGCGTATACTTCCTGGGGAAGTATCAATTTCTTCATCTAGGGTCAATAACTCTAAGTCTAGTGCTTTAGCAACCACAAAAGGTTTAATTGGCGAGCCAGGTTCAATTCTATCGGACACTACTCGGTTTCTTAACCGACTGCCTTTTAACTGACCTCGATTATTGGGATTGAAACTCGGCAAGGAAGCTAAGGCCAATATTTCACCCGTTTTAGCATCTAAAATAACCGATTGGGCTGATTCAGCTTGATGAAGCTCCATGGCATCTTTTAACGCCTTTACCAAAAAATATTGAATATCATTATCAATGCTCATGGTTAAGATATTGCCATCTTTAGCAGGTTTAATATCACGCACAAACTCAATGACTCTGCCTTTTCTATCTTTAATAACTTGCTTCTTACCTGCTTCACCTTTTAACCAAGAATCATAGGTTTTTTCAATACCGGAAATACCTTCATCATCAATATTGGTAAAGCCTATAACGTGACTATTTACTTCTGCGGTTGGATAGTAACGTTTGTATTTGTTTTGAATAAAAACACCTGGCACACCAAGGGCATCAATTTTAGCGGATACATCAGGTAAAACGCCTCGTTTAACATACATAAAACGGCGTTTACTTTGAGCTAAAATTCGAGGGGTTAAGACGTTTGAAGATAAGTTCAGCTCGGCTAACATTGCTTGATATTTTTTAACGTTTTTATCAATATTTAATTGCCTTTTAGCAATTTCTAACTCTGTTAAATCATTATTAATACTGTCTTTTAATAAGGCTGCTTGTTGTTGTTTTTTATCTAGAAAAAAAGACAACTCTTTAGGGTCAACCCAAATGTCATCAATAGGCGTACTTAGTGCCATTAGATTGCCATTTCGATCCACAATTTGACCCCGTGGAGCAGGAATATCTAGCACCCTTATTTGTCGTTTATTACCTTCTTTTTGTAAAAATTCAGACTGAATGATTAAAACATCAACCGCTTTCGCCAATATCACTAAAAAAATAATGACTATTAAGCCAAATATTAAGCTATCGCGCTGAAAACGTTTTTGACTATCAAAGTCCATTTACATCACCACTATTGCTTACTTGCTCTACAGGTATTTTAATAAAAATGGTAGCATGCCCTGTTTTATTACTTGAAATAGGGTGCATATTTAATTGATTGGAAGCCACCTCTTTAACCCGAGAAAGAGCCGATAAATGATGTTTTTCTAACAATAACCGCCCTTTTTGTTCCCGCAGGTTTTCCTTCTGAACTAAGGCTTTAGCATAAGACGTTTTAAGGTGTCTAACTTGATGTTGAACTTGAATAATAGTGATTGAACTTAAAAGAATAACGCCCAAAATCAACAATACGAATAGCCGTGACCAACTAAAAATATTTAGCTGGATTGGCTTAAAAGGGAGTTGTGTTGTCATTATAGGACTTAATCAAACAAGAGTTAGTCAGCTTGTTTACGTAAAAAAGAAGGGATATCTAAATAGTTAGTTCCTGAACCAACGATAGATGAAGCCCCACCATTAACAACCACTTTAGGGCGGATAACTTCTGGCTCTTTGATGGTTGTTTTTTCTCTAGCAACAGGTGAAGTTGATTCAAGAACTTCTTCAATCTCATCTTTCTCTTCTGCTTTACTGGCTTCAACCGCTCTTAAATTTGGTTTAACCATAGTTGATTTATTGTTTTTTGACCCTACCGAAGAAGGTAGACCTGTTGCTACTACCGTTACACGAATTTCATCAGTCATAGTTGCATCAATAGAGGTTCCAATAATTACCCTAGCATCTTCAGAAGCCACTTGGTTGATAACCTCACCCACTTCATTGAACTCACCTAATGTAAAGTCTAAACCAGAGGTAATATTAACCAACAAACCACGGGCACCAGAAACAGAAATGTCTTCAAGCAAAGGATTGGCAATCGCTTTTTCTGCCGCCTTAAGCGCACGGTCTTCACCCGTAGCATGCCCAACACCCATCATCGCTATACCACGTTCAGTCATAACAGTACGCAAATCTTCAAAATCCACGTTAATTAAACCAGGACGTGTCACTAGCTCTGAAATACCTTGTACCGCACCGTGCAACACTTCATTGGCATAATCAAACGCTTTAGCCAGTACAAAATCTTTACCTAATACTTTTAATAACTTGTCATTAGGAACGGTAATTAAAGAATCTACATGCTTTGCTAACTCTTCAATACCTGCGTCAGATACCTTGTCTCTTCTTTCAAAGCTAAATGGCTTGCTAACAATACCAACGGTAAGAATACCTAATTCACGAGCCGCTTCGGCAACAATAGGTGCTGAACCAGTTCCTGTTCCGCCCCCCATTCCTGCTGTAATAAACACCATGTCAGCACCTTTTAATGCTTCTTTTACTTCTTCGATATTTTCAAGGGCAAATTCTTTGCCTTTTTCAGGGTTAGCACCCGCTCCCAACCCATTTTTTCCTAATTGAATACAAGTATCTACATTTGAATTTCTTAACGCTTGAAGATCAGTGTTAGCGCAAACAAAACCAACCCCCTCCACTTCAGAGCGAACCATATAATCAACGGCATTACTGCCACCTCCACCAAGACCAATTACTTTAATAACTGGCAATCCTGCGTCTTCTGATATCGTTTCTTTTAGATTAAACTTCATGTGATACTCCCTTAAATTTATCACGTTTACAACTTGAGCTTTTCAGCTCATTTTTTAAATAATTTTTAATTTTTTTTAAAGCCTAGCAGCCACTCTTAACACGGCACTACGTGAACGTGGATTTTCTTTGCACTCTGCTTTACTTGGAAAAATAGGCTTGCCTATTTTCTTTAAAACTGGCGCCGACACTTCTATTAAAACTGGTGAATCTGGAAACAAATCTTTAATCGTCGATTGGTCTCTAATAAATCTTTTTACAATTCTATCTTCTAGCGAATGAAAGCTAATTGCCGACAAACGCCCTTCTTTGGCCAACACCTCTACAGAAGATTCCAACACCGTTTTTAATGCATCTAACTCCCTATTAACCGCAATTCTAATTGCTTGAAAAGTTCGGGTTGCAGGGTGTTTATTCCTATCTACCTTGGGCGAAGCTTTTTTAACCACCTCTGCCAAATCTAATGTATTTTCAATTTTCCCTGCTTGTAATGCTTCTTTAATATGGCGGGCAATACGACCAGAAAATTTTTCTTCTCCGTATTGTCTAAGCACTAACGATAGTGTTTTTTCTTCTACTTTTTCTAGCCATTCTTTAGCACTTTGTCCCGTACTTGAATTCATTCGCATATCCAAAGGCCCTTCACGCATAAAGCTAAACCCTCGTTCTGCATTATCAAGCTGGGGTGATGAAACGCCTAAATCAATCAGAAGCCCATCAACCTTGCCCAACCAACCCCTGTCTTTGCAGTAATCTACTACCTGTTCAAAACTGCCAAATTGGATTTCAAAATTAGCTTCTTTAAAATTGTTGTTGGCAAACTCTATTGCTTCTGGGTCTTGGTCAATAGCCAGCAACCTACCTTTAGAAGATAAAGCATCTAGTATTTTTCGACTATGCCCACCTCTACCAAAAGTACAATCTATATAAATTCCGTCTGGCTTAATATTTAAAGCCTGTACCGACTCTGTCAATAAAACTGAATAATGTTGGTTGCTAGCACTACCTGGATTATCTTCTTTTACCATGCTATAAACTCAAATTCACTAAGGCACTGCTAACGTCTTTCTCAACAACACTTTCTAGCATTTCAGGTCTAGAAGCATCCCATGCTTGTTGCGACCAAAGTTCAAACTTATTACCTTGACCAAGCAAAATTACATTTTTTTCTAATTTAGCATGTTCTCGCAACATGCCAGGCAATAACAATCTGCCTTGTGAATCCATATCAATTTCAGAAGCATGCCCTAATAATAAACGCTGAACCATTCTTGCTTGCGGATCCATATTAGGTAAGGACATTAACTTCCTTTCAATCACCTCCCACTCATCTAAGGTATAAATAAGCAAACAAGGACTGTGCAGGTCAATAGTGGCGACCATTTTGCAGTTGCTTGCCTCTTCAATTGACTCACGGTAACGCTTAGGAATAGCCATTCGACCCTTCCCATCCATGTTAATTGAATTGATACCTCTAAAAAACAACATTTTGTTCCACTTTTCGCCACTTACCTCCACTTGTCACCACTATATTAGACTTACACCCCACTGTCAAGCCAACATCATAGGAAAAAGATAGAATTTTTCGTTATAGACCAATAACTTACAGCCCTTACAATAATAATACCCACAAAGATAGAAGTATTTTTTTAATTGTATTTTCAATAACTTGCAACTACATACAGCAAAGAAACTTAACTTGAATTAGTAAGCCTTTAAACTACTCTGTAAAGTTATTAACAACCATTAATAATTGCACCTACCACAACATATAGTGGAAAATAAAACAGAGTTCCTCTTATGCGGTATATATATTTTCTTTTGCTATTCTGTTGATGCTAAGTGGAGATTTTTTTAAAAACTACAAAAATAAATAATAAAAAAAGCAACCATAGACAAGTTAACAACAATTCAGTATAGTTTGCCCTTGGAGTAGGTTGGGCAATCGCGGGGTGTTTTTAAAACACTCGGAGGAAAGTCCGGGCACTACAGAGCAGGATGCCAGCTAACAGCTGGACAGTGTGAACTGATGGCAAGTGCAGCAGAGAGAAGACCGCCTTGATTATTTAATAATTGAGGTAAGGGTGAAAGGGTGCGGTAAGAGCGCACCGCATAACTGGCAACAGCTTATGGCAAGGTAAACCCCATCCAGTGCAAGACCAAATAGGGAAATAGGTTTTTATTTATTTAAAAACAAGGTGTTGCTCGCACCTTATTTCCGGGTAGGTTGCTTGAGGAGTGCAGCGATGTATCTTCCAGATGAATGATTGTCACCAGCAATGGTACAGAACCCGGCTTACAAACCTACTCCTCCTTATTCTTAAAAAACCCTTAAAAATACTTTAAAAACCCTAAAATCACCAGGGGTGGCCCCCTAAAACCTATTAATCAAGTGCTAATCTACTGCTAATTTACGTTTAAAAACCCAATTACTGGCATCAGATTCTTCTTCGCAATAGGCGTAGCCTTCATAATCGAAGTTTTTCAAGCCTTCTGGTGTGGTTAGTTGGTTTATTGTGGCGTATCTAACCATCATTCCACGGGCTTTTTTGGCGTAGAAGCTGATTATTTTATATTTGCCATTTTTATAGTCTTTAAAAATAGGGGTGATGATTTCTGCATCAAGCGATTTTT
>CAZZKU010000024.1:0-9826 GCA_964654635.1 uncultured Piscirickettsiaceae bacterium
GCTAAAAAAACTTCGGTCAATAATAACAATGAACCTTGATTTAAAAAGGTTGAATGTCTTGCTAGTAAAGAACGGGGTTTATTAAGCGGGTATAAATGAGGCCAATCATTGGTTGATTTTTGGATACTAAAAGACGAACGTTTTATCTGTTTTAACGAAAACAACACTTCGCCCAGAGGTTGGTTACCAAGCTTTTTAAGCCCAAACCAGGGGTTGGCTCTTGTTAAATTTGGGATAATAGTGCGAGCATATAATAACGGTTGGTCTTTAGAGCTTAACATTACGCACCTCACCCAAGTTTTTTGTCCGAGTGGTAAATTGAGCTGTATTCGTTCATAATTTAGCGGATAGTCCCAACCTTGGGCTAAAACAGTTACCTGAACATCTGCATACTGGCTTTTAAATTTGTCGGTTAAAGACAGGGTTTCAAGCAGTTGATTTCTTTCGGGCAAGGTTAAACCTAGGCGTTGCCATAGGCGTTGTGGTTTCCATTTTGGTTGATTAAGCCTGTTTATAGTCACGCTTATTGCCTATCCATCTATCTTGTAGTGTTGTTATGATTAATTCGTTGTTAAGATTTTTTTGAGCAAGCTGTTCTGCATATTTTTTTACTATTGGAACCCAAGAGGCATCTCTTTGTAGGTCGGCTATGCTAAACAATAAACCTCCCGTTTGCCTAGTGCCTAGTATTTCTCCTGCACCACGTATTTTTAAATCTTCTTCGGCTATTTTAAAGCCATCGGTGGTTTCACGCATAATTGAAAGTCGTTTTTTACTGGTTTCGCTTAATGGAGCTTGATACAGCAATACGCAGTGACTTTGGATGCTTCCACGCCCAACTCGTCCACGTAACTGGTGTAGTTGGGCAAGCCCTAGGCGTTCAGAATTTTCAATAATCATTAGGCTGGCATTGGGTACATTTACCCCTACTTCAATAACCGTGGTGGCAACCAATAAATCAAATTGGTGTGCTTTAAACGCTTGCATTACTTCGGCTTTTTCAGCCCCTTTTAAACGCCCGTGTATTAAGCCAATTTTTAGTTGTGGAAAGTTTTCTCTAAATTGCTGGGCGGTGACTTCTGCGGCTTGAGCAATCAATAATTCTGACTCTTCAATTAGCGGACAAACCCAATACGCCTGTACGCCTTGTTCGCATTGTTTAACTAGGTTTTCCATGACCTGTTGGCGTTTTTGGTTGGTTAAAACGGCGGTTTGAATTTGCTGCCTTCCTGGCGGTAGCTCATCAATCACCGACAAATCTAAATCACCATAGGCGGTCATCGCTAGGGTTCTAGGGATTGGGGTGGCAGTCATTACCAATTGGTGTGGGTGTTGCTCAATTTCAGTTTGCTGAATTTTTCCTTTAGAATGTAATGCAAGTCGTTGGTGTACGCCAAAACGATGTTGCTCGTCAATAATAACCAGCCCTAATTTTTGAAATTGGACGTTGTCTTGAAATAAAGCATGAGTGCCAATAATAACTTGGGCAGAACCAGATTCAATTTCAGCTAAAGCCTGGCGTTTTTCAGCCACTTTCATCCGTCCATTAAGCCAAGTTACTTTTAAATTCAGAGGGATTAACCATTCTGAAAACTGCATAAAGTGCTGTTCTGATAAAATTTCAGTGGGCGCCATTATAGCCACTTGATAACCTGCTTCGGCAGCTTGTATGGCAGCTAGAGCGGCAATAACAGTTTTTCCTGAACCTACGTCACCCTGTACCAAGCGCTGCATGGGGTGTGGCAGTGTTAAATCTTGTTGAATTTCTGTTATTACCCTTTGTTGTGCGTTGGTTAGCTTAAAGGGCAGTGATGCTAGCAAGGTATTCACCTGCTGGCTTTCAGCAAAAGCGGGGGCGGAAAATTGTTTTTCAGTTTCACGCATAATTTGTAGGCTTAGTTGCGAGGTTAACAGCTCTTCAAATATTAAGCGTTGTTGAGCAGGGTGAGAAAACTGTTTAATGCTTATTAAGTCATCGGTTGATTTTGGTTGGTGTAAAGTAAGCAGAGCATCATTAATCAGCGGTAGTTTTAGTTTATTTAGAATTTCGCTCGGCAAGCCTTCTGCCAAAGGGTAGTGTTTTAATAATGTGATTGCCTGTTTAATTAGCTTTAATAAAGTAGGTTGTCCAATCCCTTCGGTTAAGGGATAGTTTGGGGTCAGAGTCGTTTCAAGCGGAGGACTTTGTTCGCTGGAAAACAGCTCGTAGGTTGGGTGTACCATTTCTAAACCAGTCGGCCCTAAATTAACTTCTCCATAGGCTCTAATTTGGATGCCGTTTTTAAATTGTTGTGCTTGGCGGTGGTGAAAATGAAAAAATCGGCAGGTCAGCGTGTTGCCAGAGAGGTCAATTAATTTAACCAGTAAACTAGAGTTTCGGCTTTGGGTCATGTGTTGGCTAATAATTTCACCTTCAACCAAGACTTCCATTCCTGGGCGAATTTTTTCTAACGCGGTTAATTTGGTTTTGTCTTGGTAGCGTCTAGGCAGGTGAAACAGTAAGTCTTCTACACTAAATAAACCTAGTTTAGTTAACTTGTCTGCCATCTTGTCGCCCACCCCTTTTAGACTGGTTAGGCTTTGTTTTAATGGGCTTTCAGTACTCACCTTGATTACAAATGCTTAATAAGCACTCAATACCATTACCGCGTCCATTTCAACATCGGTGTTTTTAGGCAGTTCTTTTACCCCAACGGCGGCACGGGCAGGGTAAGGCTGTTCAAAGTATTGTGCCATAATTTCGTTTACGGTTGCAAAATGGCTTAGGTCGGTTAGAAAAATATTTAATTTGGCAATATCTTGTAACTCGCCACCTGCCGCCTGGCATACTGCACTAAGGTTTTTAAATACTTGGTGAATGCGTAGCGAAATATCGCCTTCTAGCATTTCCATTGTTTCTGGAATTAAAGCGATTTGCCCAGAGAGATAAACGGTGTTATCAATACGAATGGCTTGAGAATAAGTGCCTATCGCTTGTGGAGCTTGGTCGGTAGAAATTGTTTGGCGCATGTTAAGGTCTCCTTTATATAAGCCAAGATTTAAGGGTTGGCACAACCTCGACTAAGATGATGAGAGCCATACCCCATTGGAGTAATAACAAGCGTTTATTTTCCAATGCCAAAGCCTCTGCCTGCTCATTGGTAAAACCTTTGTTTGCTAAGTTTTTAGCATATTCCAAAGTTATTACTGCCATAATACAGCCCTTAAATTGAGAAAATTAAATATATATGCAACATTGTAACACAGCCCAAATCACGTCGCATTAGAGCATCGCTATTGGAGGTGCGGTCTGAAAAAACTCATCGATAGGACGGGGTTGGCTGAAAAAATAGCCTTGTAAGTAGTCTACTTGCATGCCTTCTAGTAGTTGAATCGTTTCCTCTGTTTCTACAAATTCAGCAATTATTTTTTTGTTTAAGCTCTTACCAATTCGGCACATTGCGAATACCATTTCTTGGTTAATCGGGTTGTCTTCTAAGTATTGTACAAAAGAGCCATCAATTTTTAAGTAGTCAACATCTAGTTGAGATAAGTAGCCGAAGGAGGACATACCAGAGCCAAAATCATCTAAAGAAAAACGAACCTTTTGCTGTTTAAAGTGGTTGATAAAATCAATAATATTTTCTACCGAATAGGCAAAACCAGTTTCGGTTATTTCAAAGCATATTTTATTGGTTGGTATTTGGTATCGTTTAAATAAAGCTTCAATTTCAACAATGCTGGTTTTGGCAACTAGGGTATCAATCGATAAGTTAATGCTGATAACATCTAATTCTGTTAAATAAGTAAGGTTGGTATTTAATATCTTAAATAAGTTTTCAATAACCCATAAATCTATTTTAAAAGCCAGCCCATATCTTTCTGCAACAGGAATAAATAAAGCTGGTGAAATGATTTTTTTGGGATTACTTGGGTCAGGTAAACGAAGCAAGGTCTCAAAGTGGTTATATTCTGCTGTTTTATCATCACTAATTTTGACAATAGGCTGAAAATAAAGTTTAAATAGGTCTTGTTCAATTGCCGTATAAATTGTCGAAATAAGGTTCATATCTTGTTGGTGGCTACTTTGAGCTTGTTCTTTAATATCTAAGCTAACAATGGTGTTCCGACCCTTGTTTTTGGCTTCATAACAGGCGGCATCGGCGGCACTTAGCAGTTCGCTAGCAGGAACAAGACTGTTTTGGAAATAAATAACCCCTATGCTTGCTTCAATTGGAAAAATACGTTCAAAATAGCTAAAATTTAGATTCTTTATAATAGTGTGTAATTTTTTTACAATAGAATCTATTTCTTGTTTTTCTCTATTGCGTAATAATAAAATAAACTCATCGCCACCTATCCTGCCAAAGGTAGAAAAAGAAATTCTCTGCAAATATTCTTTAAGCTCATGGGTAAGCTGGATTAGCAATTGGTCACCAGCTTGGTGTCCGCAGGTATCATTAACTACTTTAAACTGGTCTAAATCTATATAACACAAAGCATGGCACGGTTGGGCAGGTTTTAATAAAATCTCATCGATTTTGCTTAAAAGATAGTTACGAGAATACAGGCCTGTTAAACTATCATGGTCGGCTTGATACCTTAAAGTAGCCGTTTGCTTCTCAACCATAGCAACCAGTGTATTAAAGTTTTGCTGTGCTTGTCCAATTTCATCGTTTAAATTGGTTTTAAGTCTTAGGTTAAATTGTTTGCTAGAAGTAGTGTCTTTAAGTGCTTGGTTAAGATGGCTTAATCGTTGTAAGAATTTTTTGTCAAAATATATCCCTAAAAACAGGCTAAAGAGTACCATTAAAAACATGATAGCTATAAATTGTAAGCGAGAGTTATATATTTGTAATGCAAGTTCTTCGCTATAAAAAATGAAAGATACCCTTCCCAAATCGATGCCTTTATATTGTAAAGATGAGTTAACAGCAAGGCTTCCTTTTGGTGGCTCCTCTTTTAATCTATCAATGGTCAGAATGGGCGTATTTTGACTATTTACAATCTGTGCTGAAAGAAGTGCGGGGATTTGTTCTATTTGTTGAATAATTTCACTCGCAAAACTGGTGTCATTCAGATAGATTAATTTGGCTAAATCTTGGGAGATTAAGACACTAATGCTGTCGGCTTGGTTTTGCAAATTGGTTTTTAAAAGTTGTTGTTGTTGGTAGTTAAAAAATAAAGCCGAACCGGTGCCTATAATAAGTACCAGGATAATTAATAGGGCGTTAAATTGTGCTCTTATAGAATTCATGTTTCAACAACTATTGTGCAGAAGGGTTAAATACAGGCATTTTAGGGTCGCTTTGCCACTCTGCCCAAGAGCCATCAAATATTTGTGCGGTGCGGTTTAGTTGCTTTAAAGCGACATATACAACCGCGGCCTCAGCACCATAGTTACAGTATAAAATTATTTTTTTATCTTTAGGAATCTGAGCTAAAATTTTAGCTAATTCAGCAGAAGGCTTTATTTTAGAAACCTTACCCGTTCTTGTGTATAAATCAACCGAACTACGATTAGACATTATCGAATACCAAGGGAGATTAATTGCAGTTGGAATATGACCTTTTTTTGTAAGAAAAGGGGATTCATGTCCATTAAACTGATTTTGTGGTCGAACATCAATTATTACATATTGATCACTTTTGGTAGCCATAAAAACGTCAAACTTAGAGGCGAGTTTTTCGGGGTGAATAACAATAGAAAAGTTAGATTTAGCTAACTTATTGGTGGTTTGTTCAGTTAAAAAATCTTTAGCAAGCCATTCTTGATAACCACCATTTAATATAGAGTGTTTGTCTTGTCCATAAAAATCCAACATCCAATATATATGAGAAGATTCTAGGTTGGCTAGGTCGCCATATATAATAATATTATGTTCATTCTTTATGCCGTTATTACGCATTAATTTTTTAAAGTCAATCGGTTTTAGTATTAAAGAAGTGTTATTTTTACCCGTGCGTACAAACAGTTTGTGAGGGATGTTTATTGCCCCTGGTATATGTCCTTGGCGGTATGATTCTTGGCTACGAATGTCAAGGATTAGTTGTTTCGGGTTGGAGAGGTTTTTATTAAGCTCTTCAGCAGAAATGAATACGGAGGCATTAGCAAAAAATGGTAAACAGAGGAGTACCAAGCTAAGTATAAAAGTGTATCGGCTTGGTATTATTGTATTCACTTAATAAAATCTCTATATATATCTTTAGACAAGATGAATATATAGCTAAAAATACACTAGGTCAAATCAATTTTATTTTTTATTATAGCTTTCAAATGGTTTTTTAAAGACTTTTTACTGCTAAAACAACACTGTTGGCAAACATTAGACCAATTTTTATTTTGGATTATTTTTTTAACCCAAATTTCCTGGTCTTCTTTAGGTAGTTTTTCTAGCCAATTTATATGGGATAAAGACCATTTGTATAAACGAAAAGAGACGGCTTCGTAGGGTTGTTTGTTTAAAAAAGAGCGAGGAAATCCCACTTTCTTATAGGGCAGTGTTTTTAAAATATTAAGGGTTAATTGGCTTTCTAAATCTTGAAAAGTGTTTTGTAATAAATAGGCAAACTGTTGTGCATAATCGGTTTGATATAGCTTAATTTGTGTGCTAATTTCTGGCTGTAAAGCATGGAGTAACGTGGCAGAATAACTGCCACTAATATGGTCTTTCTTAATGCCTAAATGCAAAAAAACAAATGCTTGTTTTTGCCAAAAGGATAGCAGGTTTTTAGTTGCACCAAAAGTAACCGATACATAGCTTAAGTTTTGTTGTTGCCAATAGGCAAGGCAATGGCTAACCAGTTTAGTGCCTATTCCCTGCTGTTGATTGTTTTGCTGAACCGCTATTCGGTTAATACGAATACTTTTTTCGGTCAACCAAATGTGGTTTGCTGACTGAGTAGCTAAAATTTGTGCTGATAAATGGCCTCTTAAATTGTTATTTAACCTCTCTTTTGAGAAGCCCCCTTCTTGTGTTGCCAGCAACACCCCTAATAAATCATGTTGTTTTGAGCTAGCTAACCAAATTTCTAAGTTAGTATTTTCTAGCAATTGCATTAAATCATTTGGAGTAGTTTGGTAGTGAGCGTTAACTAATAAAGAAAAAACCTCGGCGAGTAAGGCGGTATTCTTGATGAGTTCTTTGGCAGTAGTTGCTCGGATAAAAATTTCTTTTTTGAGATTCTTTTCTTGCGTGCCATTAGAAAGGTTTAGTAATAGAATATTATTAATTATATTTTCTAGTGGGTCGTTTTTATTCCAGCGAATAGGTTGGCTTAATTTAATCGTTTTCCAACCAGGGGTTTGTTGGTTTAAAAAATGACTAAATTTAAGCTGAAATCCTCTGCCAGTTCCCTCGTAGCCTGAATTGGTTGTGGCAAAGACGATTCGGTGGAACTGTTTAACCATTTTAGTTAGCATGGGCAATGGAATATGGGCGGCTTCATCAATAAATAACACATCGAAACTGGCTTTATCTGTCAAAAAACTGTTTTCAAGCAGTTTATCTGGCGGTATAAAGCTTAAAGTATGCTTAATTAAGGGTTTATTCGTGGTCAAATCATCATCTAACTGGCTTGTAAAGGAGACCACCCCTGGCGATTTTAGGGTTTTTACAGGTTTTAAAGCCTTATTTTTAGCTGTTTTGGCATAGTTTGTTGCCTGTTTAAATATAGTTAATGCTTGCTCTAATCTAGCGGAAGTTACCACTATATTTTGTTTGCCTTGTTTGAACAGTTCTATGGCAGCAAAACCCAAAGTTGCCGATTTTCCCCGCCCCCTATCAGCAGTTAATAGCAGTGGACGTTTTCTATGCCCAAAGGCGACAGACTGAATGGCTTGAATGGCAAGGCGTTGTTCCGCATTAGGTTGGTTAGCGGTTAAATCAAAGGGCTTGTCTTTATCAAGGAGCTGGGCTTCATGTTTTAGTTCAATTGAATTTAAAGCAGGAAGCTTGGCTCCTTCTTGGATGAATAAAGCATTCTCCATAAAATATTGGCTTAAGTATTTTCTAAAAAAATTAAAGCTAGTTGGTTTTTTACCTGGGTGGGTACTGGTGAAATTTTTCATGGCAGGATTTTCCTGCTCTAGCCAATTGCTATCTAGGCTAATAATAGCCAGTCCACCTGCGGTTATCATGCCACAAGCCTGGGCCAAGCTATTTGGGAAGATTCCTTGTTCGCTGCTAAATAAAGCCAGTTGAATTTCTTGCCCCAAATGATGAGCCAATTGTTGTGGTTTGATTGCTGTAATGGCAGGCTGTTGCCAGCTAGTTGTTGCTAGAGTGCTAACTTCAATAGCTTTGAAATTTGGTGTGAGTTGGTTAAAAATATCCAGAGCTTGATTAATCCATTGATTTCGCCAAGTAAGAGAACCGTTTAATACCAATAGTTGGCGATGGCGGTTAAGTTGTAAGTCTGTAACTAGCTGTTCAATCCAAGGTCTCATTTAATTACTTTTAGCTTAACTAAGGTATTGGTGGGTAAATATTTAATGGTAATAATATCTCCTACGTTGGCACTTTTCAGGTTTAGCTGAATAGTTTGCCCGTCAATAAAGTTTTTCTCTAGTTTTATATGCTCAGCAACGGTTGTCTGCATATTTGATTTTTTAGGGGCAACACAGCCATCAGGTTTAAAGTACAAAGCTTTGGACTCTCCGACCTTGATTGGCAAGGGGGATTTATTGCCTGTAGAGCTTAAAAACACCGTTAAATTAGGAATGGTTGGCGTGTTAAAATTCCATTTTAGGGTTTTAAATTTGCCAAATTCTAAATACTGAACAACTGCTTGGTACTCTGAACCCCAGTTTAAACGCTGTTTAGGAAAGATAGCATACCAACTTGGCTTCTCTGCTTTAACCTGATGGTTGTGGTCGGTTAGGTCAGTCATGCTAGCAACTAAAGGGACTTTAATGGGTTGCCCGTCCTTTATTTCATACATCTTAAAAGAGTTTTCGACCAAGTTAATTTTGCTTTTATAAAATGGGTTAATTTGAATATGAGCAGGGTAGCCTGATACATTACAATCAGGTAAAGGGTCAGGCGTTTCTTCAGAAAAAACAGGCGGAACAGTGCTGTTTTCTGCTGGCCAAAAAATGACAGGTGGGTTATGTTTGGAAATAGCCTCTTGTGCATTTAGAAAAGCATTTGCCGGAATAATTGCCTGTTTATCTTGGCAGATATTTTTATAATACCTTTCCCCTGCTGTTGCCGTTAGTTGTTTGCTACACAATTTGGCTAGTTGTTGGTTAGCGAGGTTCGCAACAAAAGCACTTTTAACCGATCCTTTGTTATCGGTAGAAATTCCTATTCCTATTTGGTCAATAGTCATATCAAGTAAGCTAATTCGATGGTAAATAGTCGACATTAAATCGTCAACAAAAAGGCTTGCTTCGGCACGGTTGTAGCTAATAACTTCGCTAACTCTAGCTTGGTGACCCGCAATAAAAGCTCGCTCAGTTGGTGACTTCCCACTAAAATTGGGCATGCCTTCTTGCTGAAAATGCCCTTGAATATCATTAATAATACTGTAATTAGCATGGTTTTTAGCCGATTGATTTAAAGCAGAATTAGTAGCCAAATGATTTAAACCAACAGACTCGCGTAGTTGGTTAATATAGGTTTTAGCTTGTGTGGCTTGCAACCTAGCCTGTTCATTGGTTAAAACAGGAATTCCTTGTTCTCTAGAAGGCTTAAATTTACTAAAATCTTGGCTAGAAGCTAAGTTGTTACTAGGGGGCGTTAGTAAAAAATTGAATAGATGAAACATACCAAATAAAGATAGGAGAGTGAGTAGAACAATTAAAATAAGTTTCATAGCCATGCCGTTAGTGTAGCTTTTTTAA
>CAZZKU010000025.1:0-3508 GCA_964654635.1 uncultured Piscirickettsiaceae bacterium
ATAAAAGAGCCAAATTTTTGACATACGCCGTAAAACCCTTTATAAATAGAGTCTAACCTTTTAATTAAAGATGGAACCTCAATGGCTCAAGACCAAGACCCATTATCTTCTCTTGTTGGCAACAGCCAAGCAATGCAACAAGTTAAAAAACTAATTTTACAAGTAGCTAAAACAGATGCTACGGTTCTTATTCTAGGTGAATCAGGAACAGGAAAAGAAGTGGTTGCTCAATGCCTTCATGCTTGCTCTAAAAGATTTGAACAACCTCTAGTGCCTATTAATTGCGGAGCGATACCTGGAGAACTCTTGGAGTCAGAGCTGTTTGGACATGAAAAAGGGGCTTTTACTGGTGCAATAACTGCCCGAAAAGGTCGTTTTGAAATGGCGGAAAAGGGATCAATCTTTTTAGATGAAATCGGTGACATGCCCTTATCCATGCAAGTAAAATTGTTGCGAGTGTTACAAGAGCGTATTTATGAACGAGTTGGCGGCAATAAAAGCTTTGAATGTGATGTTAGGCTGATTGCCGCTACCCATAGAGACTTAGAAGATAGTATAGCCGAAGGCAAATTTAGAGAAGATTTATTCTATCGCTTAAATGTATTTCCAATTGAAATCCCCTCATTAAAAGAACGTCCTGAAGATATTCCAGATTTATTAAAATTTATGTTTAGTAAAATTAAAAGCATGCAAAGAGAAATACCTGAAATTTCTGAAAAAGCGATGATTGCACTACAAAATTATCCTTGGCCAGGAAATGTTAGAGAATTAGGCAATTTAGCTGAACGGCTATCTATTCTTTTTCCTGGTTTGGTGGTAGATTATGATGATTTACCGATAAAATATCAGGTAGAAATATCTTCGAACATGTCCGTTCTTCGTGCTAATGTTGATGAACTAACCAGCTTGGCAGAGGACACTGAAGACAGTGTAGAAAAAGTTGTTGCAGTTACTAAGAATGATATAACTAAACCAAACTATCCTAGCCTAGAAGATGGCTTAAATTTAAAATCTTTTTTGGTGGAAATGGAAGTGCAGTTAATTCAAAAAGCATTAAAACAAACCGAGGGGAATGTATCGCAAGCAGCGAAACTGTTACAAACAAATCGAACAACTCTGGTTGAAAAAATACGCAAGTTTAACTTAAATTAAGGTGTTACATTAATGACTTCTGCTATTGAGTTAGAGCAAAAAAGATTAGTAGAGCTAGAGGAGGCATTTGAGTTATTTAATCAAACCTCTAGCCAACTTACTTTCGCTTATGAATCCTTACAAAATCAGGTAGAAGATCTACAGAATAAGCTAGTAGCAAGTAATATTGAAAAACAACAGGTAGGGGATAGACTAGAGCAGCTACTTAATCTACTTCCTGCCGCGGTAATCGTATTAGATTTAGAAGAAATTGTAATTGATATGAACCCCGCGGCAATAGATATACTTGGTGAAGATGCAAAGGGAAGGCCGTGGGAAGAAATTATACGTAATGTTTTCTTAACCCGTAATGATGCAGGTACATTTTTAACTCACTGCCAAAAAGCTTACCAGTTATCAGAGTCTTTTTTAACCTCACCTGATAAAGATAAAAAGCCAACCCTAATTGGTAGGATTTTATTATTACAAAATATTACTGATGCGAGGAATTTGCAACTACATAAAGACAGGCATCAAAGACTTAGTTCAATGGGCGAAATGACCGCCTCTTTAGCTCATCAAATTAGAACCCCTTTAGCTTCAGCTTTGTTATATGTATCACAATTAAACTCAGCCGATTTAATGGTAGATAAACGCCAAAAATTTGTTGATAAATCGATTGCCAGCCTCAGGCATTTAGAAAATCTGGTGCAAGATATGTTGCAGTATGCCAAAGGCGGAAAATCTATCTGTAAACCCGTAAAGATAGATGATTTAATCAAATCCCTTTTAAACTCAATTGAGGCAAGAGTAATAGAATCTGACTGTTTAATTATGGTTACCGACTTTAATCAAGATCTATGCGTTATGGGAGATGTTGATGCTCTCCAAACCGCTTTGCAAAATTTAGTTATTAATGCGATAAACATTGTTAAAAAAGGCATGGCAGAAGTCACGATAGAAGTAGAAAAAGTGGCTAACAAAATTAATATAAAGGTTTCTGATAATGGGCCTGGAGTTGCAGAAGACATGCTAGAGAAAATATTTGAACCATTTTACACCAGCCGAGCACAAGGCACGGGTTTAGGTTTGTCAGTGGTAAGAGCGGTTGCAGAAGCTCATGATGGAGAAGTCTGGGTGAAAACAATAAAAGGAGAGGGGGCAACGTTCGCTTTGCGTCTGCCTCTCTATCAAACAGAGGACATGAAATGAGTGTTGTTATAGCTAAAATACTGATTGTAGAAGACGATTGTAAATTACAAGAAGCACTGGTTGATACGCTAGAACTAAATAACTTTGCAGTGGTTGCGGTTGGTTCTGCAGAAGATGCTTTAGTCGCTTTAGATGATGAAATTGCGATGGTGTTTACTGACATTCGTATGGATGGAAGCATGGATGGTTACCAATTAATGGAAAGAATTCGCGCCATAAAGCCTTATCTACCTATCGTATTAATGACCGCCTACGGAACGGTAGAGCAAGCGGTAGAAGCGATTAAAGCGGGTGCGGTTGACTATATTTTAAAACCTTTTGAAGCCAATGTATTAGTAGAAAAAGCCAAATCTTACTTTTATCGAGATGCCTCTAAAGAAGAAGACTTTGTGGTTGCTGACCCCGCAATGATACAGCTAAAAACCATGGCAAAAAAAGTAGCAGAAAGTAATGCTTCGGTGATGATACTAGGGCAAAGTGGCACGGGTAAAGAAGTGTTAGCTCGTTATATCCATAACCAATCAGGGCGATACAGAGAACCTTTTATAGCCATTAACTGTGCGGCTATTCCCGAAAACATGTTAGAAGCAACCTTGTTTGGTTACGAGAAAGGCTCTTTTACTGGTGCTTTAAAAGCCATGCCTGGTAAGTTTGAGCAGGCACAGGGTGGAACTATTTTTTTAGATGAAATTGCTGAAATGAAAGTTGATTTACAAGCAAAGTTGTTACGAGTTTTACAAGAAATGGAAGTGGAAAGAATTGGTAGTACCAAAACAATTCCATTGAATGTGCGAGTATTAAGTGCCTCTAATGTAGATATCAAACAAGTTATTACCGAAGGAAATTTTCGAGAAGACTTATTCTATCGCCTAAATGTATTTCCGATGAAACTGCCCTCATTAAAAGAACGTAAAAAAGACATAGCTGCCATTGCAGAAAAATTATTGCAACGCCATTGTGGGCATAGTCGGGTTGAACCTATAATGTCTGCTCCTGCTATGAAAGCACTATTAGATTATTCTTGGCCTGGAAATATACGTGAGTTAGACAATGTTATTCAACGAGCTTTGGTTATGATGTCAGGAGACACAATACAGTTGGCAGATATTTTGTTAGATGAAATTTTAACAGCCGAAAAAGTTACTGATAATATCCAAGTCTTAGA
>CAZZKU010000025.1:3608-5783 GCA_964654635.1 uncultured Piscirickettsiaceae bacterium
CTGAACGTGAAAAAGGTGCGGATAATCTTTTGCCTTTAGACTTAAAAGAACGGGAAGTTCAAATTATTTTAGACACATTAAAAGCCAATGATGGGCATCGTCAAAAAACAGCAGAAGCGTTAAATATTAGCCCAAGAACCTTACGCTATAAATTGGCAAAATTTAAAGAACAAGGTCTGGATGTGGTTTAAAATTGGCATGTCAATTGCTAAATATGTCTGTTATATAGCCAAAAATATGGCATAATTAAAAATCCGTTACAGTTGATTTAGCTGTGGCTGAAATATTGGAGAATTCTTAAGAATGTCGACACCTGTTGATACACAGAGCTTAATGTTACAAATGCGCTCGCTAGCTGCCGAGGCAGCCGCAAAGCCTGCCCCTACCCAAAGTGTAGAGACCGGAGTAAAAAGTGCAGAAAATTTTTCTGAATTGCTCTCAAAATCCATAAATGAAGTTGCCATACAGGCAAATAAAGCTGGAGACATGAGAAAAGCCTTTGAGAAAGGTGAAGATATGGATTTAGCCGATGTAATGATACAAGCACAAAAAGCCAGCTTGTCTTTTCAAGCTATGACGCAGGTTAGAAATAAACTGCTCGAAGCTTATCGAGATATTAAGAATATGCCAATTTAACTTATATTATTGTATAGAGAGTCATTAGACGATGCCTGAACAGCCATCAATGAAACAGCAAATAGAGGCACAAAATCGCTCTATTGATTCCACGTTGTTAAAAAACCTAACTAACTTATCAGTTGCCAAGCAGGTCGGTCTGGTTATCGCTCTTGCCGCAACCTTATCTTTAGCGATTGGTATTTTTCTTTGGTCGCAAGGCTCTAATTACACTTTACTTTTTGGCAGCATGGATGCCAAAGACTTAACTGAAGTTGTTCAAGTTCTTGAACAAGATAAAATTTCCTATAAACTAGACGCTGGCTCAGGAGCTATTTTAGTTCCTAGCGATCAAGTGCATGCCTTACGTTTAAAATTAGCCGCACAAGGCTTTCCTAAGCAAGCCGCAACAGGCTACCAAATCCTTGATATTGAACAAGGGTTTGGTATTTCGCAATTTAAAGAAACCACTCGTTATCACCGTGCTTTAGAGGGAGAGTTGGCTAAGTCAGTTAGTAGTATTAACAGTATTAAGTCTGCCAGAGTCATGCTAGGTCTACCAAAACGTTCTGTTTTTGTACGTAAAATTCAGGAACCTACAGCCTCTGTTGTGGTGAAGCTCCATGCTGGAAGACATTTAAATGAAGAGCAGGTAAACGCTATTGTGTACTTGGTTTCATCTAGTATTCCCAACATGAAACCTAAAAGTGTTACCGTGGTTGACCAACGAGGAAACTTGCTTACTTCCGATCAGCAAATTGGTGGCATGTCAGTTAGCCTTAAACAGCTGGACTATGTTAGGCAGGTTGAAGACACTTTATCACGCCGTATTGTTACCTTGCTTTCTCCTATAGCAGGAGGGCAACATAAAGTGCGAGCACAAGTTAGTGCTGAAATGGACTTTACCCAGCAAGAACAAACGCGGGAAAATTTTGAGCCTAATCCTGATGCAATTCGGTCAGAACAAGAAATTAAAGAAATAAACCGTAACGAAGGGCCAATGGGAATTCCTGGTGCATTAACTAATCAACCGCCACGAGCAGGTTTAGCCCCTGAAGAAGGCTATAACGCAGAAAATGACCCCAATTTAAAAAGCTCTAAAGAAAAAAGAACTAAAAACTACGAGCTAGATAGAACGGTTTCGCACATTAAAAAATCGGTAGGTAATATCCAAAAATTATCCGTAGCGGTGGTTATTGATGACAAAATCTCAATAGATGAAGAGGGTAACCGAGTTAAAAACCCTATTTCAGAAGAAGATATGGACAGATACCGCCGTTTAATTAGCGATACCGTTGGCTTAGATCCAAGGCGTGGAGACACGCTAAGTATTGTCAATGCCTCGTTTATTGAAGAGCAAGAAGTTTTTCAAGAAGCAGAAATTTGGGAGCAACCTTGGTTTTGGACACTTGTTAAACAAATCCTTGCTGGTCTTGCGGTGCTAATTATTATTTTCGGCGTAATTCGTCCCTTACTGAGAGATTTAGCTAAGAAAGAAGAGTTTATTTTAGAGTACCCAGAAGATGTACTTGAAGAAGACAACTTAGAAAATTCAGATGA
>CAZZKU010000025.1:5883-9653 GCA_964654635.1 uncultured Piscirickettsiaceae bacterium
CTAGCTTTAATTGAAAAAGTCAAAGCACTTGTTTCTAACGATCCTAAGTTAGCGTCTTATATTATTAAACAATGGATGAGTGAACATTAAATTGTTTCCTTAAGGACTTATTATGCCAAATTCTGAAATTGAAGAAATACAAGAAACAGAAAGCTTAACCGGCCTACAAAAAACCTCTATTTTACTATTGGCACTGGGTAAAGATACCGCCTCTAAAGTTCTATCACACTTGAACCCAAGAGAGGTTCAGCAAATCGGTACGGCGATGACTGAAATAAGCGATGTTTCGCATGATAATATCAAAGCAGTGATGAAAGGTTTTTTAGCTGAATTAGGTGAAGACGCGTTAGGCGTTAACCCTACTGAATATGCCCAGTCTTTAATGTTAGATGCATTAGGAGAAGGGGGCGGTGGCTTAATGGATGCCGCCATGTTAGGCGACCAAGTAAAAGGCTTAGAGGCTTTAAAGTGGATGCATCCTTCTACTATTTCTAATATGTTACGCAATGAACATCCGCAAGTAATTGCCATTGTTCTCGCGTATTTTGAACCAGACTTATCAGCCGAAATATTATCAGGTTTACCTGAACGCTTTCAAGCTGAAGTTGTGTATAGAATTGCAACTTTAACCACCATTCAACCTAGAGCTTTATTTGATTTAAATGATGTAATTCAAAATGCATCTAGTGATGGAGAAGGTGGTAAATTAGCAACCATCGGTGGTGAGAAAAAAGCCGCTGAAATACTTAACCTAGTGGGTGGTGGCATTGATGCTAAAGTGTTAGATGATATCGCTCTGGAACATGAAGATATTAGTAAAGGCATTCAAGACAAGATGTTTGTCTTTGAAGATATTAGTGGTATTGAACCACGTGGAATTCAAACTTTGTTGGGTGAAGTACCAACTGATGTATTAAAAGTGGCATTGAAAGGTGCTGACAAAGAAATGAGCGAATTATTCCTAAATAATATGTCAAAACGCCAAGCAGAAATGCTCAGAGAAGAGTTAGAAATGAGTGCCCCAGTTAAGCTTAGTGATGTTGAAGATGCACAAAGAACCATTATTCAAACAGTACGCCGTTTAGCGGATGAAGAAAAACTAATGATGCCTGGTGGTGGCGAGGAGTTCGTATAAATTATGTCCTCTGCTTATAATAGTCAAAATAAAACGAATGAAAGTGATGAAAGTGATGCAATTCAGCAAGCTAGGGTTGTTCCAGCAGAAAATGTTCTTGAACCTAATATTAAAAAATGGCAACCAGATAATTTAAGTCAGTTAGAAGAAAAAAAAGAAGATAAAGTTCGTTCTGATGTAATGGCACAAATCAGGAAAGAAGTCGCCCCCAAAATAATTGAACAAACCAGTTTAATAAAAAAAAATGCCTTTGAAGAAGCCCATAAAAAAGGCTATGAAGATGGTTTTAAACAAGGAGTGAAAGCGGGAAAGTTAGAAGGAAAAAGCCAAGCAAATAAAGAGGCAGCTGCTGTACTAGAGCCACAGGTAAAATCATTGCAAGACCTTGCTGAATTCATGTGTACTCCCTACCAAGAAATTTCTGAAGAAGTGTTTGAAAATCTAGCCCATATCGTGATTAAAATGGCAGATAAGCTGGTTAGAAACAACATAGAGCAGGACAAAGAATGGATACTCGAAATTTTAAAAACCGCGGTAGCTAAATTTCCTAATGAAACCGATACTATAAAAATTAGTTTACATCCTAGTGATATGGAATTAATTAAAAAATATGCCACAGACAACAGCAAAAATTGGCAACTAATTGCTGACCCTTCTTTAGAACTTGGTTGTTGTAGTATCAAACAAAATTCATCGACTTTAACTGAAAACTGGCAGAAAGATCTAGATAAAATGATGAAAGACGCGTTAGGACTTTCACAGGATATCGTTTCTGTTGATGCACCTAAAGATATTGTTTAACCATGTTGAACCAACTCTTTAACCAATATTTACTTGATAAAAGTAATCAGTTTTCTAGCAATCTGCCCGAAGTCACCGAAACCCAAATTTCTGGAAAATTAGTACGCATGGTCGGTATGACCTTAGAAGTCGAAGGAACTTATGCTCCAATAGGGGCAAAGTGCCGAATTTTTTCTAAAAATGAAGGGGTGGTTGATGCTGAAGTAGTCGGATTTCATGGAGATAAACTCTATCTAATGCCGATAGGTCATGTTTATGGACTTGAACCCAATGCCAGAGTAGAGCCTGTTTTAGGAGGGGTAAAAGTCAACGTTGGTTTGGCAATGTTAGGTCGAGTTCTTGATGGGTCAGGTCAACCATTAGATGGTAAGCCTCCTCCAAAATATGACGATAAAGTTTCTCTGCAAGGCCAAAAAATCAACCCTTTAAGCCGTTCGGAAATTAAAAAACCACTTAATGTTGGTATTAAAGCCATTAACGGTTTATTAACCATTGGAGAAGGGCAAAGGGTGGGTTTAATGGCTGGAACAGGCGTGGGAAAAAGTGTGTTATTAGGTATGATGACTCGTTTTACCGATGCAGATATTGTCGTAGTAGGTCTCGTGGGCGAACGTGGTCGAGAAGTGAATGATTTTGTACGAAATAATTTAGGTGAAGAAGGTTTAAAAAGGGCCGTAGTAATTGCAACTCCTGCCGATGACCCTCCTCTGATGCGTTTGCACGGTGCATTGTTGGCAACCGCTATTGCCGAATTTTTTAGAGATAAAGGTAAAAAAGTTTTATTATTAATGGACTCACTTACTCGTTTTGCACAAGCTCAAAGAGAAATTGCCTTAGCGGTGGGTGAACCACCAGCGACTAAAGGTTACCCATCTTCAGTTTTTGCTAAGTTACCGCAATTGGTCGAAAGGGCTGGTAATGCTGAAGAAGGCGGCGGTTCAATTACCGCTATTTATACCGTATTGGTTGAAGGAGATGACCAAACCGATCCTGTGGTAGATTCTGCTCGTGGAGTGTTAGATGGTCACATTGTGTTGTCTCGTGAAATTGCTGAATCTGGACGCTACCCAGCTATTGATATAGAAGCCTCTATTAGCCGAACCATGATTGATGTGGTAGATAAAAATCAAATCAAATTAGCTAGGCGTTTTAAACAAATATATTCAACCTACCAAAAAAATATGGACTTAATTAATGTAGGTGCTTATCGACAGGGAGCCGATCAAAATATTGATTATGCCATTGAAAGACAACCACATTTAAATAATTTTTTAGCTCAAGGAATTGATCAGGAATTTAACCTAGATGAAAGTTTAAAAGCTCTACAGTTTGCGGTTAGTTAGGTAAAAATCATGGATAAACGAGCGGGTAGAATGTTAAAAGTGGTTGAAATGGCAACGGTTGAACTTGATAAAGTTGCCCAAGAATTTCAAACTGCTCAAAGCAACTATCAAGCAGAATCAAACCAGTTAGAGTCCTTAAAGAGCTATCAGCAAGAGTATCTGCAAAGATTAAAAAGCAGTGAAACCACCACTCTTCAACAGTTAAATAGAGTACAGGTCTTCTTAGAAAAGATAAATCAAGCGGTGATTAACCAAAACAACTTAGTTAAAAAATTAGCGGAACAGGCAGAAATTGCCAAGCAAGCTTGGGTCGAGAAGAAATTACGAAAACAAGCCCTGGAAAAAGTTTACCAAAAACTTAAAAAAGACCATCAAGTAAAGTTAGATAAGCAAGAACAAAGAATGCTTGACGACTTATCTTCTCAAATGTTTGTTAGAAATAATTTATTTTAATTATTTTTCTATCGAGTTCAATAAATTAATGGTAAATT
>CAZZKU010000026.1:0-2030 GCA_964654635.1 uncultured Piscirickettsiaceae bacterium
GCTGAAAACTTGGCGTTGCCAGAATTTTAATCAGTTGTTAAGTGTCTCCTTAAACAGAGTGGGAATAATACCAGGGTAACAGGTTGGAGCTTTGCGGTTGGTAACAATCTGTTTAGTGGCATGCCCATAATAGAAGTGGACTTGGCAGTTTTATCTTTAGCACAGCAGAAAATAATCTTAGCCGATTTTGCAGCCTCTCTTCCTAGTTCAACGGACGGTGGAATAGTCTTTATTAGCAATACCGATAATAACCGTATTGATGCCAATAAATTAAGTGACTTTAAAGTTTTATGCGAACTTTTGGGCTATTAGAGATCTTTTTGTGATTACTATTACATTCTTTCTCTTTAAATTTGTTAGAATTCTCGAATGAATACTAATCCAGTTATTGAAATAAACAATCTTACTTTTTCTAGAGGCAATCGAGTTATCTTTGATAAGCTTAATTTAAGCATTCCTGCTGGAAAAATAACCGCTATCATGGGGCCAAGTGGTACAGGAAAAACCACTTTATTAAAATTGATTACCGGGCAGTTAACGCCAGATTCGGGGCAAATTTTAGTTAAAGGGCTAGATGTACATAAACTAAAACGGGTCAAGTTATATGAGCTAAGAAAATCAATGGGGGTGTTGTTCCAGAGTGGTGGATTGTTAACAGACATGAGCGTGTTTGAAAATGTAGCCTTCCCTTTAAAACAACATACTAAGTTGCCCGATGAAGTATTGGTGCCGTTAGTGAAAATGAAACTTCAATCAGTAGGGTTAAGAGGGACGTTTAATCTGATGCCCGCCGAACTATCTGGCGGCATGTCTCGCCGAGTAGCCTTAGCTAGAGCGATTGCACTTGATCCAGAGATGATTTTTTATGATGAACCTTTTGCAGGACAAGATCCTATTACCATGGCTGTTTTAGTCGGATTAATTCAAAAATTGAGTCAAAACCTTAATTTAACCAGCGTGATTATTTCTCACGATGTTGCCGAAGTTTTATCAATTGCCGATAATGTTTGCGTGTTATCAGAAGGTAAAATAGTTGCTCAAGGATGTCCGAAAGAACTGCTAGAATCGCCTAACGATTACGTAAAACAGTTTGTGAATGGTTTACCCGATGGCCCTGTATCGTTTCAGTTTCCAGCTAAAGACTACCGCTTAGATTTAAAAGGTGAACTATGAAACTTGGCGTAAAAACAAATAGTTTAGCTTTTATACAGTTTTTTGGACAAAAAACCTTGGCTATATTGCAAAGCCTTGGACAAATGATGTTTTTTGTTGCTGGCTTATTGCCTGCACTTCCTTATTCTATAATTAGAACAGAGCTATTATTTAAGCAAATCTATTTTGCAGGGGTCTTGTCTTTACCGATAATATTAACCTCTGGTTTGTTTATCGGTATGGTTTTGACCCTACAGGGTTATTATGTGTTGGTTGATTTTAACTCTGAAGAAGCGGTTGGCACCATGACCGCTTTGTCATTGTTAAGAGAATTAGGTCCCGTTGTAACCGCCTTGTTGTTTGCAGGCAGGGCTGGATCAGCTTTAACCGCAGAAATAGGTTTAATGCGTTCAACCGAGCAAATTTCTGCTTTAGAAGTGATGGGAGTTGATCCTAATAAATTTATTTATTCATCACGGTTCTTAGCTGCCATTATTGTAGTTCCGATGCTTTCTTTGCTGTTTATTGTGATGGGTATGCTAGGCTCTTATATGGTTGGCGTTGGTTGGCTAGGAGTTGATGCCGGTTCATTTTGGGGGCAGATGCAGTCTAATGTAGACTGGAATTTGGATGTGGTAAACGGCATGATTAAGTCGGTTGTGTTTGGTTTTTTAATTGCCATTATTGCCTTGTATCAAGGGATTTATGCCATTCCTACTTCAGAAGGGGTTAGCCAAGCAACGACTAGAACCGTGGTTCACTCCTCGCTTGGTATATTGGGGTTAGATTTGGTTCTAACTTCAATCATGTTTTAGTTGTTAGTTTTTAGTTTTTAGTTTTATGTTTAATTTTTTGGAAATATAATATATGTCACGTCG
>CAZZKU010000026.1:2130-9629 GCA_964654635.1 uncultured Piscirickettsiaceae bacterium
TTTTAGTTTTTAGTTTTATGTTTAATTTTTTGGAAATATAATATATGTCACGTCGTACCGTAATTGAAATTTGGGTTGGTTTTTTTACCTTAATAACCATTGTCTCTTTAATAGTGATTGCTTTTAAAGTAAGTAACTTTCAAATTAGTGCCAATCAAGGGACTTATCAAGTTCATGCTTTGTTTAGTAATATAGGCGGGTTGAAAGAAAAATCAGCGGTTAAAATCAGCGGAGTAGTCGTAGGTCGGGTAGCGAGTATAACGATTGACAAAGAAAGCTTTAAAGCTAGAGTAACTATGGAAATTTATGATAGTTATAATAAATTATCACTAGATACCTCGGGTTCGATTTTAACATCAGGTTTATTGGGTGATCAATATATAGGGTTAGAGCCAGGAGCGGATGAAGAATATTTGGTGGACGGTGATTATTTAGACATTGTGCAGTCCGCATTAGTTATTGAAGAATTAATAGGCAAATTTTTAACCAGTTTTTCTGAGAAATAAAAGAGAAAAAATATGAAAAAATTAATAACACTATTCTTGGTTATAAACTTATTGTGGTTGTCACAAGCGGTTTCAGCAGAAGTTAGACAAGACGACCCTGTTGTGATGGTAAAAGATATGGCACGTGATATTTTAGCGGAGCTAAAAGTAAAGCAAGAGCTTTTTAGGCAAGACCCTTCTTTAATCAGTGCGTTTGCCTATGAATTTGTGATGCCTTATGTCGATACAGCTCGAATGGCTAGGTATGTAGCAGGAAGAAAATGGAAGTCTGCGAGCCCACAGCAACAAAAAGATTTTGTTGAAGCCTTTAGTAAAAATTTAATAAACTCCTATTCAAATACGCTTTTAAAATTAAATATAGTAGATGTAGAGGTGGTAAATGTAAGGAGTACAAAGCGAGGAAAAAAGGCGATTACTACTGAAGTTACTCAAGACAATGGCAAAAAGTCTATAGTAGTGTATAGAGCCTTTTTTGATAAAAAAACTCAAAAATGGATGCTTTATGACTTTTCTGTTGAAGGGATTAGTTTATTATTAAATTATAGAAAAGTATATTCTTCTGAAATAGATAAAAAAGGTTTTGATGTCGTGATTGCTGAATTACAAGAAAAAAACTTAACTAGAAAACAAAGCCAACTAGAAATTCAAGCTCAAGTCCAGAACTCAAGTAACGATGCAAATAATTAATTTAGCCAAGCATACTGCTTGTATTTTAGATGGTTCAACCCTGAAATTAACGGGTACGGTTAATGCCAACTCTATTGGTAAAATTTTACAGAAAAAAAATAAAAAAATATTATTAGAAACTATAACTAATGTAGATTGTCATGCCATAAAGCAGGCAGATAGCAGTTGCCTTGCTTTATTCGTTTATATTCAAAGCCAGCATCAAGAGGTTGTGTTTATTAATTTACCAGAACAATTAATCGTGCTTGCCAAACTCTACGATTTAGATGGCGTGTTAAATTTAAATACAGTTGCCGTTTAAAATGGCAAGCTTTGTAGTCGAGTTTAAAAACGTTTCAAAAAACTATGGTAGTTTACCTGCCTTAAGAAACATTTCTTTTGCAGTAGAAAAAGGCTCGTTTTTTGGTTTATTAGGGCCAAATGGAGCAGGAAAATCTACCTTAATAAACTCCATGTCGGGCTTGGTTACACCTTCCGCTGGTGATATTTATATTAATGGTCATCACACCATTGCTAATTATCGGCATGCTAGAACCAATCTAGGGCTGGTGCCACAAGAGCTCATTGCTGACCCTTTCTTCACCATTAAAGAACTATTAGAAATACAATCAGGTTATTTTGGCTTAAAAGGCAAAAATCAGCAGGGGTGGGTCGATGAGTTATTAGAAAGGCTTGCCTTAACAGATAAAGCTGGTTCTTTAACCCATACTTTATCAGGAGGCATGAAGCGACGAGTTTTAATTGCCATGGCTTTGGTTCATAAACCAGATGTAATCGTGTTGGATGAACCTACCGCGGGGGTTGATGTTGAATTGCGTAAAACACTTTGGCAGTTTACTAAAGAGCTGCATGCAAAAGGGCATACCATTATTTTAACGACGCATTATTTAGAAGAAGCAGAAGCCTTGTGCGAAAAAATTGCTATTTTAGATAAAGGGCAGTTAAAGGCGTTAGAGACTACCGCTAATTTATTATCAAAGCACAACTTTAGGTACATTAGAGTTAGTCTTCACCCTGGTGTAGATGCAGTTAAGACGCTATTGAAACCAGAGCTACAAAGCAGGATTGAAACGATTAATTCAACTGAACTTGTTTTTAAAGTAGAAAAAGAACTACCTTTGAATAAAATGTTAGCATGGCTGGCAGAAAGTGGGTTAGAGCTTAAAGATGTTAGCAGTAGAGATGCCACGCTTGAAGAAGTGTTTCTTGACATTACTGGAGAGACATCATCATGAGACCTTTGAATTTTAATTATATAGGCTGTTGGGCATTATTTGTTAAGGAAGTACGACGGTTTTATTCTGTAGTGGTACAAACCGTTTTTGCTCCTATCGTGTCTTCTTTGTTGTACCTATTAATTTTTGGCACAGTCATTTCTGCAAAGATAGATATATTTACAGGGTTGTCTTACAGTCAGTTTTTAGTGCCGGGTTTAGTGATGATGGCAATATTACAAAACGCCTTTGCAAATACCTCATCAAGTTTAATACAAGCAAAAATGCATGGTAACTTAAGCTTTGTTTTATTAAGTCCCATTTCTCCTTTAGAATTTTATATTTCATTTATTGCAGCATCGATTGTTAGAGGGTTGGCAGTTGGAGTTGGTATTCTTGTAGTGGGCGTTATTGGTTTTGACGTACCAATAAACCAACCTGGGTTGATTTTATTATTTGCTATATTAAGTTCTGCCATTATGGGTGGAGTTGGCATGACAGCAGGGATTTTATCTGACAAATTTGACCAACTATCGGCTTTTCAAAACTTTTTAATTATGCCTTTAACTTTTTTAAGTGGCGTATTTTATTCGATAACCGCCTTGCCAGAATTTTGGAAAATTGTTTCTCTCTTTAATCCTTTTTTCTACATGGTAGATGGCTTCAGGTATGGGTTTTTTAATCAATCAGACGTGCCTATTTTATTCAGTCTTTTCATTACCAGTCTATTCTTTTTACTGATAACGACGATAAATCTGATTTTGTTATACAAAGGCGTTAAAATACGTGATTAATTTTTTAATCTTGTAGGTTATTCCATGTCTCCAGATATAATTCGAGATCGTATTCAGACCAGTATTCCCGGCGCACAAGTTGTTATGTCAGGCGAAGACTGTAATTTTTCTATTCAAGTAATTAGCCAAAGCTTCGAAGGGAAATCCCCTTTGCAACGACATAGAATGGTCAATGATTTATTTAAAACAGAGTTTGAAAATGGTTCTCTACATGCCTTGTCTATTAAAACTTTAGTACCAAAGGCAGACTAAATTATGGACAAACTTGTTATAACAGGGCCTTGCGAGTTATCAGGAAAGGTTAGAGTTTCTGGTGCTAAAAATGCAGCTCTGCCCATATTAATGGGATGTTTGTTAGCAGATTCTAAAGTTACCCTATCAAATATTCCACATTTAAAAGATATTACCACCACCATTCAACTGTTAGCTTTTATGGGCGTTGATGTGCTGTTTGACGAGAAACTTAATATTGAATTAGACTCATCCAATTTAACCACCAAAGAAGCCCCTTACGAATTAGTTAAAACTATGCGAGCTTCTATTTTGGTATTAGGTCCTTTACTGGCTCGTTATGGTGAAGCCAAAGTATCCTTACCTGGTGGTTGTGCAATTGGTTCTCGACCCATTAATATTCATATTAAAGGTCTGCAACAAATGGGCGCTGAAATAAAGATTGAGCAGGGTTATATCATTGCTCAAGTTAATGGCAGGCTACAAGGTGCGGACATAACTATGGATATGGTTACCGTGACGGGAACTGAAAATTTGCTAATGGCAGCCGTTCTTGCCGAAGGGCAAACCATTTTACGTAATTCAGCTCGTGAACCTGAAGTAACTGATTTGGCCATGTTTTTGGTGAAAATGGGTGCTAATATTTCAGGAATAGGGACTGGAACTTTAGTGGTTGATGGCGTAAAATATTTACATGGTACCGAATATAGGGTTATCCCAGATAGAATTGAAGCAGGGACTTATTTAGCCGCCGCCGCTTTAACGGGCAATAAAATAACCGTTACTCACGCCAATGCAGAGCATTTAACGGCAGTATTAAAGAAGTTTGAAGAGGCAGGGGCTAAAATTGAAGTTGATGGTTCAAACATTACCCTAGATATGGAAGGGCGAGAGTTAAAGCCCGTTGATATCAGAACCGATCCTTACCCTTTGTTTCCTACTGATATGCAAGCCCAATTTGTGGTAATGAATGCACTCGCTAAAGGCACTTCAAAAGTAGAAGAAACCATTTTTGAAAACCGTTTCATGCATGTTTACGAACTTATTAGAATGGGAGCAGATATCACGGTTGAAGGCAATACCGCCTATATTAAAGGGGTTGATAAATTAGTAGGTGCACCAGTAATGGCTACCGACTTACGTGCTTCAGCAAGCCTGATTATTGCCGCATTAGTAGCAGAAGGTGAAACAGTTATTAGCCGTATTTACCATATTGACCGTGGCTATGAATTAATAGAAGAAAAATTCCATAAAATTGGCGCTCATATTTTTCGAGCCAATTAATCTAAACGAGACTGAATATGACTGACCAACTAACCATAGCCCTTTCAAAAGGGCGGATTTACAAAGACACGTTACCATTATTAGAGGCGGCAGGAATAGAGCCTTTAGATGACCCCAGTAAGTGTAGAAAACTAATTATTCCAACCAACCATAAAAACATTCGCTTGTTAATTGTCCGTGCAACCGATGCACCAACCTATGTATCTCACGGAGCGGCAGATATTGGTGTAGCGGGTAAAGACGTATTAATGGAAGCACCTACTGATAACTTGTACGAGTTGTTAGATTTAGAAATTGCAAAATGTCGTTTAATGGTTGCCGGACCAAAAATTAAAAAACCCACTGGGCATAGATTAAAAATAGCTACCAAATATATCAAGTCAGCACGAGCTTACTATGCGGCAAAAGGGCAGCAGGTAGATTTAATTAAATTATATGGTTCTATGGAAATAGCACCATTAATTGATTTAGCCGATAAAATAGTTGATTTGGTTGATACTGGAAATACCTTAAAGGCAAACGGCTTAGTGCCAGAAGAGCATATTGCACACATTAGCTCTCGTTTAATTGTTAACGAACATGCTTACAAAACCAAGTTTGCTCAAATTAATGATATTGTTGAGAAGTTTAGGTTAGCGGTGTAACCATAAGATTTATAACGGAAAAGATTATATGTTGAATATTAAAAAATTATCTGCTAATAAACCAGGGTTTGATTTAGAGCTTGAAAAATTACTTGCCTGGGAGTCGGTTTCAAATGATTCTGTTAATTCGATTGTTAAAGAAGTCATTCAAAATGTTCGCAAAAATGGCGATAGTGCTTTGTTAGATTACACCGAAAGTTTTGATAACCTTAAACTTGAAAGTGGTAGCGAGTTAGAAATAAAGCATGCAGAATTAAAGAAAGCATTTGAGCGTATTCCAACTGATCAACGTGAAGGGCTTGAACTTTCGGCAGAAAGAGTTAAAAGCTATCATCAAAGGCAAATATCAGAATCATGGCGTTTTACCGAAGCAGATGGCACGATGCTAGGGCAAAAAGTAACCCCGTTAGATAGAGTTGGTTTATATGTTCCTGGTGGCAAAGCAGCTTACCCTTCATCAGTTATTATGAATGCGATACCTGCTAAAGTAGCAGGGGTTGAAGAACTTATTATGGTTGTGCCGACTCCTAGTGGAGAAATAAGCGACATGGTGTTAGCCACTGCCTATATTTGCGAAGTGGACAGAGTTTTTACCTTAGGTGGAGCTCAAGCCATAGCTGCATTAGCGTATGGAACAGAAACTGTTCCTGCAGTAGATAAAATTGTTGGCCCAGGCAATATTTATGTGGCAACAGCAAAGCGAGAAGTATTTGGTACAGTAGGTATTGATATGATAGCAGGACCATCAGAAATACTAGTTTACTGTGATGGTAAAACTGACCCCGATTGGATTGCAATGGATTTATTTTCGCAAGCCGAACATGATGAAGACGCTCAATCTATTTTAGTGACTACCGATGCAAATTTTATAGAGCAAGTTAATAACAGCATGTTAAAGCTAATTAATGAAATGCCAAGAAAGGCGATTATTGAAAAAGCGATTAACGACCGAGGAGCTCTTATTTTGGTAGAGAATGAAGCTAAAGCGGTTGAAATTATTAATTATATTTCTCCAGAGCATTTAGAGTTGTCGATTGATGATCCTGATGCACTGTTACCTAAAATAAGGCATGCTGGTGCGATATTTATGGGTCGCTTTACTGCCGAGGCGATTGGTGATTATTGTGCTGGACCAAATCATGTTTTACCCACTTCCAGAACTGCAAGATTTTCATCTCCATTAGGAGTGTACGATTTCCAAAAACGTTCTAGCTTAATTATGTGTTCAGAAGAGGGTGCAAATACATTGGGCAAAGTAGCAGGTGTACTTGCTGATGGGGAAGGCTTGCAAGCACATGCCTCTTCAGCACGATATAGAGTAAAAAATTAAACATGCTTAGTGTTAACTTTTTACCTAGGAAAAATGTAAATGATTATTAATAAATTAATTTCGTATTTAGATGAATATTTATCAGTTGATGCCTACCAAGATTATGCTCCGAATGGACTACAGGTTTCAGGTGCCGAAGAAGTGTATAAAATTGTAACGGGTGTAACCGCATCTCAAGCCTTAATTAACAAAGCGATTGAATTAAATGCCGATGCGATTTTGGTTCATCATGGCTATTTTTGGAAAAATGAAAACCCCACAATAACTGGAATAAAACAAAAGAGAATCAAATCTCTGCTAGCACATGATATTAATTTAATCGCTTACCACCTGCCTTTAGACGGACACTCTATTGTTGGTAACAATGCTAAATTAGGCGAAATTTGGGGACTTGAAGATATAACTCCAGATGTTAGTGCTAATAGCTTAGTTAGATTAGGTCGCTTACCAAAATCAATGGATATAAAAGATTTTAAACAGTTGGTGGACAAAAGCCTATCAAGAGTCTCTCTACAGCTTCCTGGAGGACATAATAAGGTTCAAACGGTTGCCTGGTGTAGTGGAGGTGCGCAAGGCTATATTGATCAGGCTATTGAATGGCAAGCAGATATTTATATAAGTGGTGAAGTCTCCGAGCAAACCACGCACCTAGCTCTGGAAAATAATATTCATTATTTAGCAGCCGGGCATCATGCTACAGAACGGTTAGGAGTCAAAGCTCTAGGCGAACATTTAGCAGAAAAATTTTCTTTAGAAGTGTGTTTTATTGATTTAGAAAACCCTGTATAAGTCAATGATGATATAAAAAA
>CAZZKU010000027.1:0-9522 GCA_964654635.1 uncultured Piscirickettsiaceae bacterium
TTTATCAACGGCTTGCTTAAATTCAACCATTTTTTGGCTAAGAGCTTCAATAATAACTGCTTGGCTATCTTTTTGATGCTTATCAATTAATTGTACCAATGACGAACCGACAATAATCGCATCGCCTATTTTTGCCATTTTGTATGCCATTTCACCGTTGCGAATACCAAAACCAATTCCTATTGGTAAACCTAGTTTTTGGCTAATATGGTCAACATGTTTGGTGACGCCTGCTACATCTAAATCTTTAGAACCTGTTACCCCTTTTAAAGAGACATAATAGGCAAAGCCACTGCCTTGTTTATTTACTGCCTCTAACCTATTATCTGGTGTAGTCGGCGCAACTAAGAAAATTCTATCTAAATTATGTTTCAACAAGGCTTCTAAATAACCAGCACTTTCTTCGGGTGGCATATCTACGGTTAACACTGCATCGACCCCTGCTTTGCTCGCCTGCTGGGCAAAAACTTCATATCCCTTGGCTTCGATAGGATTTAAGTATCCCATTAAAACCACTGGTGTTGTAGAATTTGTTTGCCTAAATTCTGCAACCATCGCAATCACATCATTCAAACTTACATTATGCACTAAAGCACGTTCTACTGCTTTTTGAATAACCGGGCCATCTGCCATAGGGTCTGAAAAAGGCACGCCTAGCTCCAAAATATCGGCTCCGTTTTTTACCAAAGCATGCATTAAATCCACGGTCATGTTTGGCTGTGGGTCGCCTGCGGTAATGTAGGGGATTAAGGCGGTTTTGTTATTGGCTTTTAAAGCACTTAACGTTTGTTTTATTCTACTCAAAGATTCACTCAAAATTCAAACCCTTCAATTTTTGCAACGGTGTCCATATCTTTGTCGCCTCGACCTGACAAATTAACAATAATAGTTTGCTCTTTGCTCATAGTGGGGGCTAATTTAGTTGCATAGGCAAGTGCGTGACTAGATTCTAAAGCAGGAAGAATTCCTTCAAAACGGGTTAAATCTCTAAACCCTTGCATGGCTTCATCATCGGTAATCGCGACATATTCCACTCGCCCTATGTCTTTTAGCCAACAATGTTCAGGGCCTACGCCAGGGTAATCTAACCCAGCAGAAATAGAATGCGTACCTAAAATTTGCCCGTTTTCATCTTGCATTAAATAAACACGGTTGCCATGAAGTACGCCTGGTTTTCCTTTGCATAAAGGGGCAGCATGATGAGGTGTATCTAAACCTAAACCCGCTGGTTCAACTCCGTACATTTTAACCGACTCATCACTCAAAAATTCATGGAATAAACCAATTGCATTTGAACCACCACCAACACAAGCTACTAAAGCATCGGGTAAAGTTCCTTCGTGGGCTAAAATTTGTTTTTTGGTTTCTACGCCAATAATTCGTTGGAAATCTCTAACCATTGCAGGATACGGGTGTGGCCCGGCAACGGTTCCAATAATGTAGAAGGTGTCATCAACATTGGTAACCCAGTCACGCATGGCTTCATTTAACGCATCTTTTAAAGTTTTTGTACCCGATTCAACCGCAACAACTTTTGCACCAAGCATTTTCATTCTGGCAACATTGGGGGCTTGGCGAATAACATCTGCCGCCCCCATGTAAACTACACACTCCAGCCCTAATCTGGCGGCAACGGTTGCACTGGCGACACCATGCTGACCTGCACCCGTTTCGGCAATAATTCTAGTTTTACCCAAACGTTTTGCCAATAAAGCCTGTCCAATGGTGTTGTTTACTTTATGGGCTCCAGTGTGATTTAGGTCTTCTCGTTTAAGGTAAATTTTTGCGCCACCCAAAGAGTCTGACCAGCGTTTTGCATAATAAAGTGGGCTGGGGCGACCAACGTAGTTAATTAAATCTTCATTTAATTCTTGTAAAAATTCGGCTGAATTTTTAACCGATTCATACTGCTCATTTAATTCTTCTAGAGCTGCCATTAAGGTTTCTGGAGCAAATTTTCCGCCATAGATGCCAAAATGTCCATTTTTATCAGGGTACTGTGAATAATCAATTTTCATTCGTTATTAACTTTCTCTATTTCAGTAATAAAATTTTGTATTTTTTTAGCACTTTTTATACCTGCAGAAAATTCAACACCACCACTGATATCCACTGCCCAAGGTTGAACTATTTTAACCGCTTTGGCAACATTATTGGCATTTAAACCACCTGCTAAAATAATCGGTAGTTTAAGTTGCTGACTAAAACTGGCATTTAACCACTGCCAATTAAATGATTCGCCTGTTCCGCCTGGCGTACCGGCAACATAGGTGTCAAACAATATGGCTTGTGCAGAGCGGTATTTTTCAACCAAACTGACCACATCGGTGGTTTCTTTTATTCTAATCGCTTTAATATAAGGTCTTGCAAACTGTGTACAAAATTCTACGCTTTCATCGCCATGAAACTGTAATAAATCTACTTTGGTTTGAGCAATAACCTGCTCAATAAATTCTTTATCGGCATTGACAAAAAGAGCGGTTGAAGTGACAAAAGCAGGCAAACTTTCTATAATCTTTTTTGCTTGGCTAATCGAAACATTACGCGTACTTTTTTCAAAAAACACCAAGCCTATTGCATCGGCTCCAGCTTTAACCGCAACCATCGCATCGTCTATATTGGTAATACCGCAAATTTTAACACGAGTTCTGCTCATTTCAATTCCACAATAGATTATCTAGCGTATTAATTGGAATATTATACTTTTCTGGATAAAAAGCGTTCACAAAATATAACCCTTCGGCAGGAGCGGTCATACCTGATTTTGAACGATCTTTGCCGATAAGTAAAGATTTGACCCAATTCGCTTCCTTCTGTCCTTTGCCTACTTTTAACAAAGTTCCTGCTATGTTTCTAACCATGTGGTGCAAAAAGGCATTGGCTTTAATATCAATAAATATAAAATCACCCTTGCGAGTTACACTCAACGACTGTATTTCTCGTTTTGCATGTGATGCCTGGCAAGAGGCTGCTCTAAATGCGGTGAAATCATGTTCGCCCACTAAGTATTGTGCGCCGGCATTCATTGCTTCAACATTTAATGGAGCTCTAACCCAGGTTGCTCTGCCAGCTAAAATAGCTGCCTGTACCGAACGATTATAAATAACATAACGATATTGGCGGGCAAAAGCTCTAAAGCGTGCATTAAACTCATCAGGCACGGGCAATGCCCAGCTGACTCTAATATCTTTTGGCAGTTTGGTATTTGCCCCTTCTACCCAAGCATTATCGTGCCGAACAACAGAGGTTTCAAAATGAACTACCTGCCCAATTGCATGCACTTTTGAGTCCGTCCTGCCTGCACATTGTACTGAAATCTTTTCATTTGCAATATTGCTTAAAGCCGCTTCAACATGTTGTTGAACACTAATACAATGTTCTTGCGACTGCCAACCACAATAGTTAGCACCTTGGTATTCAATGCCTAGTGCAATTTTCATCAATGAGTATTAAATATGGTCTTTAATTAACAATTCTGCAATTTGCACGGTGTTCGTTGCCGCACCTTTACGCACATTGTCTGCTACTACCCACATATTCAATCCTTTCTCGCAAGAAATATCTTCTCTTACTCGACCAACATAAACGGGGTTGGTATCGGCGGCATCTGAAACAGCTGTTGGATAACCGCCATCTACCTGCTCATCAATGAGTTCAATTCCGTCAAAACTGGCTAGTAATTTTTTGGCTTCTTCGGCAGTTATTTTCTGTTTAGTTTCAATATGCAAAGATTCACTATGCCCAAAAAACACCGGTACTCTTACTGTGGTAGGGTTTACCTGAATACTGTCATCGCCCATTATTTTTTTAGTTTCCCACACCATCTTCATTTCTTCTTTGGTGTAACCATTTTCTAAAAATACATCGATTTGTGGGATAACATTAAAGGCTATTTGCTTAGGATAAACTTTCGGTTCGGCTTTTTTCATGTTTAATAAATTGGCAGATTGGGTTGCTAATTCTTTAATAGCTTCTTTACCCGAACCTGAAACGGCTTGATAGGTTGATACATTGACACGAGTAATTCCTACCGCATCATAAATTGGTTTTAGTGCAACTAACATTTGAATAGTTGAGCAGTTTGGGTTGGCAATAATGCCACGGTTTTTATAACCGATAATCGCTTCAGGGTTTACTTCTGGCACAATTAGCGGAATATCATCGTCATAACGAAATTCAGAGGTGTTATCTATCACAATACAACCTGCTGCCGCCGCTTTGGGGGCATATTCACGGGAGAGACTTGCCCCTGGTGAAAATAAACCAATTTGTACTTTAGAAAAATCAAATTCTGCTAGGTCTTCTATCTTCACCCAACTGCCATTAAATTCAAGCTTTTTACCTGCTGAACGACTGCTTGCTAGTAGGTACAAATTACCAACGGGAAAATTTCTTTCTTCTAATACTTTTAAAATGGCTTCGCCAACTGCACCCGTTGCCCCTACTACTGCTATGTCATATTTCTTGGTCATTTTTACTCTTCTCTTCTAATTCTAGGTCTACTAACTTTTTAGCAGATTTTTCTACTAACTGCGCTACCAATTTAGTTCTTTCTTCTTCTGGAAAATTAACGATTAAGCCACCTTCGGTTAATTCACGACTTTCACCGATAAACTTGCCTCCCGCTTCAATCATCATTTCGCTACAAACAACTTCACCTAATACTTTTCCAGTCGCTAAAATGTCGATTTTCTCACAAACAACTTTACCTTCTAAAACACCGCTGACTATGATAGTTGTCGCTTTTACCAAGCCATTAATAGCACCCGTTTTTCCGACCGAAACACCTTGTTCGGTTTCGACAACACCTTCCACCAGTCCGTCTATATGTAAGTCACCATCTAAGCCTATTAACTCGCCACTTATTTTACATCCCGCAGCAATAATTGTTTTTCCACCATTTGAACGCGATTTTGTACTGCCTGACTTAAAGACCCCCATGGTACTCCTTTTACATTTTTAAAAATTTCGTCATAGTTATTAATATCCCATTTAACAAAATAAATGGGGTTAAAATTGCGGTGCAAAAAACTTACCTCGTAGTGCAAGTGTGGCCCTGATGACAAACCTGTTGAGCCAATATCACCAAGGTATTCGCCTTTTTTCACCACCTGTCCAGTTTTAACTCCTAATTTACTCATATGAGCATAAATAGTCTTAAAGCCGTAAGCGTGACCAATAATTACCATATTACCAAAACCACTTTTTTTATGGTAGCCTGAATATTCCACTATACCATTAGCCGTTGCGATAATACCATCACCTGGCTTGCCTCTATAATCCAAACCATTGTGGTGGTGCCTCTTACCCGTTACAGGATGGATACGCCAGCCAAATTCACTAGTAATCCCTTTAAAATCTTTAACTGGCCGGCCATTTGGAATATTTTCTAACATGATTTTTTTTTCAAGCGTGGTTAACTGAACCAGTTCAATTCTATCTTTAACTGGCACGCTGTTATCAGAATCAATTCCTACCAACTTTTCCAAACCTTGTAGGGTTTGATCTAAAAACTGAATTTGTTTAGATTTATTGTCTAGCTCGAACTGTAGTTTTTCTTTTTCATTGTTAAGTAGAGAAAAACTGGCTTTGTTCTTAACTAAAACGTCCTGATAAGAAGCCAGTGCTTCCACTTTTTTTTGTTCTATTTGAACTGCTTCTTGACTTAACCACCAGATAGTGACTGCACCAGCAGAAAACAATAAGACCAAGAATAAGACAAAAAACAACGAAAATTTTCTAACCAATTGATTAAAAGAATAGCTTTTAGAACCATGAACATCACTAACAGTGATTGTAAAATGATTTTTCATATTTAACCTATTTAGGTGTTTTTATAGTGCAGCAACCACCGCATCGCCAATTTCAGAAGTAGATACTTTTTTCATTCCATTAGAAAAAATGTCACCCGTTCTTAAGCCTTGATCTAGCACGCTGCTCACTGCATTTTCAATTTTAATAGCTAAATCTTCACGCCCTAGACTATAACGAAGCATCATCGCCGCTGATAAAATAGTCGCTAAGGGGTTGGCTATATTTTGCCCCGCTATATCTGGAGCAGAACCGTGGCTTGGCTCGTACATGCCTTTGTTATTTTCATCTAATGAAGCCGAAGCTAGCATACCAATTGATCCCGTAAGCATAGAAGCTTCGTCGGATAAAATATCGCCGAACATATTGCCCGTGACCATTACATCAAATTGCTTAGGGTTTAAAATCAATTGCATAGCAGCATTGTCTACATACATGTGTTTAAGCTCTACTTCTGGGTAGTCTTTAGCCACCTCTTCCACCACTTCGCGCCACAATTCGGTTACTTCTAGTACATTTGCCTTGTCAATCGAGGTTAGTTTTTTATCGCGTTTCATTGCCGCTTTAAAAGCAACATGGGCAATTCGCTTAATTTCTGATTCACTATAAACATAGGTATTATAACCTTGTCTTTCGCCATTTTCTAAGGTGCGAACTCCACGTGGTTGCCCAAAATAAATTCCGCCGGTTAGCTCACGTACAATTAAAATATCTAAACCCGCTACCACTTCTGCTTTTAAAGTAGAAGCATCGGCAAGCTGTTTAAATAAATAAGCAGGTCTTAAATTGGCAAACAGTTTCATCTCTGAACGCAATCTTAATAATCCTTTTTCTGGACGAACCGCAATATCTAAAGATTCCCATTTATAACCACCAACCGCACCCAGTAAAATGGCATCTGCCTGTTGTGCTTTTGCCATAGTTTCATCGGTTAAAGGCACGCCGTATACATCATAAGAAGCACCGCCAACTAAACCTTCGCTCATGCTGATATCAAGATTTTCTTTGGCTTTTAAAGCTTCTAAAACTTTTACCGCTTCTGCGGTAATTTCAGGTCCTATTCCATCACCTGGTAAAACTAAAATATTGCTTGTCATTGTTAATTTCCGTTAATTTCTTTAATTTTAACCAAATAACCATGGATTATTGGCTTTATAGTTTTTTTCAAATTTTTTAATATCTTCTTGATGATTTAAGGTTAAAGCAATATCGTCTAAACCATTTAGTAAACAATGCTTTCTAAATGGATCTACTTCAAAATTAATTATTGTACCGTTTGGCTTGGTTATTTGTTGTTTGGTTAAATCAATTACTAAATAATAACCTTCTTCATCTTTAACTTCTTTAAACAAAACATCAACCGTTTGTTCATCGAGAATAATCGGTAAAATACCATTTTTAAAGCTGTTATTAAAAAATATATCAGCAAAACTGGGGGCAATAATAACTTCAAATCCATAGTCTTTTAATGCCCAAGGGGCGTGCTCTCTACTTGAGCCACAGCCAAAATTTTCACGAGCCAATAAAATCTTACTCCCCGCATAACGAGGTTGATTCAATACAAACGTTTTATTCAAAGGACGCTTAGAATTATCCGAATCTGGCACGCCAATATCTTCATAACGCCATTCATCAAATAAATTGGGTCCAAAACCTGTACGTTTAATTGACTTTAAAAACTGTTTTGGAATAATCGCATCAGTATCAACATTTGGTCTATCCATTGGAGTAACTAACGAAGTTAATGTTACAAACTTATCCATTTAGTTAACCTCCAACATATCACGAACATCGATAAAATGCCCCGCTATTGCGGCAGCTGCAGCCATTTCAGGACTAACCAAATGGGTTCTACCACCTGCTCCTTGGCGACCTTCAAAATTTCGGTTTGAGGTAGAAGCACAATGCTTACCATCAGGAAGTTTGTCATCATTCATCGCTAGGCACATAGAACAACCTGGGTTACGCCATTCAAAACCAGCATCTATAAAAATTTTATCTAAACCTTCTTCTTCGGCTTGCTTTTTAACCAAGCCAGAACCAGGAACAGCTAAGGCTTTCTCGACTGATTTGGCAATTTTATGTCCTTTCAAAACACTAGCGGCGGCTCTAAAATCTTCAATTCTAGAATTGGTGCAAGAGCCAATAAATACATATTCCGCCGGAATATCTTTTATCCACATATCGGCTTCAAGCCCCATATAGTCTAAAGCTCGTTGAATACTATCGGCTTTAACTGGGTCTGACTCATTCGCTGGGTTAGGCACTTTTGCACCTACATTCACCACCATTTCTGGTGAAGTTCCCCAGGACACTTGTGGTTCAATTAAAGCACCGTCCATTTCGACCACTTTATCAAACTCTGCATCATCATCAGAGTGTAAATTTTTCCACGACTTGACTGCCGCATCCCAAAGTTCACCTTTTGGAGAATATGGGCGACCTTTTACATAATCGATTGTTTGTTCATCGACAGCGACCATACCCACACGTGCACCAGCTTCTATTGCCATGTTACAAACGGTCATACGCCCTTCAACAGACATATCTTTAAACACCTGCCCACCAAACTCAACAGCATACCCATTACCGCCTGCTGTACCAATTTTTCCTATAATGGCTAAAACCACATCTTTCGGAGTAACCCCTTTCGACAATTTACCATTTACTTTAATCAGCATATTTTTCATTTTTTTCTGGATTAAACATTGGGTTGCCAGCACATGTTCTACTTCTGATGTACCTACTCCATGGGCTAAAGCACCTAAAGCTCCATGCGTAGCGGTATGGGAATCGCCACAAACCAAAGTCATTCCTGGTAAAGTTATCCCTTCTTCTGGACCAACTACATGCACTATTCCTTGACGAATATCGCCAATACCAAATTCTGTAATACCAAATTTTTTAGCGTTTTTACCTAAGGTTTGCACCTGTATTCTTGAAACGGGATCAACAATATCTTCGACCGACTTAAATGCTGTTGTCGGCACATTATGGTCAGGTGTAGCAATGTTCGCATCTATTCTCCAAGGCTTACGCCCCGCCATTATCAAGCCTTCAAAAGCTTGTGGTGAAGTAACTTCATGTAATAGTTGTTTATCGATATAAATAAGAGCTGTTCCATCTTCTTCTTGACGCACAACATGGCTATCCCACAACTTATCGTATAAAGTCTTTCCCCGTGCCTTATCAGACATTGCTATAATCCCTCCCAGAATTTTATTGAAGTTAATCAGTGATTATAACATTCTTGCACTTTAAATTTAACAATTTACACCTAGGAAATCAGCAAAAAACAATGGGCTACCGAATTAAAGAAGCATTTTACTCTCTACAAGGCGAAGGGTTCCATGCTGGTCGTCCAGCAATTTTTTGTCGATTTACTAATTGCAACTTATGGACAGGAAGAGAGCAAGATAGATTCATTGCAGAATGTCAGTTTTGTGATACTGATTTTATTGGCACAGATGGACAAAATGGCGGTAAGTTTTTTAACGCCGATTCGCTTGCAGAACATTTGTTAAAACTCTGGCCAGACCTAAAAATCAAACCGTTTTTTGTATTAACAGGTGGTGAACCTTTATTGCAAGTTGACCAAAATTTAATTGATACTTTTCATAACTTCAATATTGAAATTGCGATAGAAACCAATGGCACTTTAAAAGCACCTAACAACATTGATTGGATATGCGTTAGCCCCAAAGCCAATGC
>CAZZKU010000028.1:0-2493 GCA_964654635.1 uncultured Piscirickettsiaceae bacterium
CCATTTTTATAGTCTTTAAAAATAGGGGTGATGATTTCTGCATCAAGCGATTTTTTTTGTACTGCTTTAAAATATTCATTCGAGGCTAAATTAACTAGCACCCTGCTGCCTAACTTTTCGAACTGTTGGTTTAGTGCTTGGGCTATTTTGTCGCCCCAAAATTCATATAAATTTTTACCAACAGGGTTTTTAAGCTTAGTTCCCATTTCTAAACGGTACGGCAAAATCGCATCTAAGGGGCGAATTATCCCGTAGAGACCTGATAAAATTCGTAGGTGATTTTGCAAATAACTTAGTTGTTGTTTAGACAAGCCATTTGGGTCTATTCCTTGGTAAACATCGCCCTTAAATAAAAAAATCGCTGCTTTTGCCCGCTGGTCAAAAGGCAATTTCCAACTTTGAAAACGCTGATAGTTTAACTCGGCTAGTTTTTCACTTAAGCCCATTAATTCTGCAACATCGGCCAGACTTAATAATTTAAGCTGGCTTATTAGCTGGTTAGATTCTGTTAAAAAATCGGATTCAGATGTTGCAATATCGGCTCTTTTTGTTTCGTCTAATGCCTTAGCGGGTGATACGATTAGTAGCATATTTTATTGCCTCTTTTAAACGCTGATGAGTGCCAACATCATTCCAGTAACCCGAGTGTAATTCTCCGCTTACTTGATTGTTGGCAACCTGTTTTCTAATAAGCGGTGCTAGCTTAGACCTGCCTGGCTCTAAACCCGAAAATAATAACGGGCTTAGTAGGCTGATTCCTGAAAAGGTAAATTGTGCTTGGTTGGTTACTTTTTTTTCTGCTAAACCAAAGTCACCGCTTTCTTTAAAGTTAGGATTAGGCACTAATATTAAGTGTGCTAGATTATTATTTAATTCTTTAGCCAACAAATTGTCAAAGTTGTAGTCGGTAAACACATCGCCATTTATTACTAAAAAAGGTTGGTTGTTTTCTGACAGCAAGTCCAGTGCTTGTAAAATCCCACCTGCTGTTTCTAACCCGCCTTCAGGTTCTGGCGAATAGATAATCTGCAACCCAAACTGCGAACCATCGCCTATTGCTTGCTCTATTTCCGCCCCCAACCAGGCGTGGTTTATAACCACCTGTTCGACCCCTGCTTTAGCTAGTTTTTCTAAATGATGGACTAGTAGGGATTTATTACCAACTTTAACCAGTGGTTTGGGTAAAGTGTCGGTAATCGGACGAAGACGTTCTCCTCGCCCTGCGGACAAAATAATGGCTCGTCGAATGGTCATAAAAGTAAATCATCTAATTTTGGACGAATTGTTTTTTCTACCCAGTCAACTAAGAATTGGGTTTCTGGGTATTTTTCTGCCACCAGAGTTAAGTTGGTTAAGGTGGCTGGAATATCTGCTAGGTAATTTTCTTTGCCGTCTCGGTGATATAAACGGGCAAAAATACCCGAGGCTTTTAAATGGCGTTGAATGCCCATTAAGTTCATGCTTTTTTGAAATCCTGACCATTCATCTTTTTTCAATACCCTTTCTTTGGTGAGCATTAAAAAGTATTCTCTTTGCCAGTCACTAACCTGTTCTTCTTCCCAGCTAATATAACAATCTCTTAACAGCGAAACTGCATCATAAGTTAAAGGGCCTTTTACGGCATCTTGGTAATCTAAAATACCAGGCTGGTTTTCGCTTTCAACAAACATCAAATTACGACTATGGTAATCTCTATGCACATAAACTTGGGGTTGGGCTAAAGCAGATTTGACCAGTATATTTTGTAAATCATGCCAAGCAATGCCTTGTATTTTGTTCATACTGGTTGCTAGGTGTTTTTTGCCTAACCAATCATCAAACAAGCTCATTTCTGCTGTTAATAACTCAGTATCATAGGCGGGCAATTTATTGGCAAACAACACGCCTTTAGTTTGTAAAGTAACCAACGAAGACAAGGCATTTGAATACAGTTCATCAACATTGCTCTCATTTAAAACTGATAAATAGGTTTTTACCCCTAAGTCAGATAATAGCAAAAATCCTTGTGCTAAATTGTGGGCTAAAACCACTGGCACATTCAAACCCATCTCTTTTAATTGTTGTGACACAATGATAAAAGCGGAGCTGTCTTCTTGGGCAGGCGGTGCGTCCATAATAATTAATGAGGAACTTCCTGCTATTTTTATCCGAAAATAACGCCGAAAACTGGCATCGCTTGAGGCGGGTTCAGGCTCGCTAAAGTCAACCTTTTTTAAAATTTCCAAACTGGATAGCCATGTTTGCATTAGGGTAAATCTATCAGACATAAAAAACTCTTTATTTTTATTTTCTACATACGGCTCTAGTCAGTTAAAATGTAGCTATTCCAACTCATGCTACCTTTTAAATGACCCGTTATTTTTATTACATTATTATATCTATTACTAGCACAGCACTTGCCACATTAAGTGTTTTTGCCAGTGCGAATACTACCAACAACCCCGCTGTTGTACAAGTAATTAGCCTAGATAGCAACAATGACAACAATAATGA
>CAZZKU010000028.1:2593-9421 GCA_964654635.1 uncultured Piscirickettsiaceae bacterium
CCACGTTTAATAGCCCCTCTTACTGCCATACCTCAAGCAAACACTAAAAAACAAGCCGTTGCCGACTCGATGCTAAAAAATAGCGCGGGGGAATACCATCTTGAAGGTGAAGTAAAAATTCAACAACCAGGGCTTGTTATTCGGTCTAATAAAATAATTATTAATCAGCAACAACAAACTATACAGGCAAAAGGCAATATTGAAATACATTCAAAAGATATGGTTGTAACGGGTGAAAAGGCAAATATAAATCGACAAAATAATACCGCTGAAATTATTAATCCTAAATATCAACTTAGTAACTCGAAAGCTCATGGACAATCTAGCCAAATCCAACTCGATAAAGAGGACATGCTTTCTACCTTAAAAGAGGCTAGTTTTACTACTTGTAAACTGACAAAAATACAATGGCAAGCACGCCCAGACATTATTAAAAGTAACCAACAATACGACTGGATATTAGATTTTAATGTGCTAACAATAGACGATGCTAAGCAAAGAATATATGGTAAAAACACTGTTCTTACTTTTAAAAAAGTGCCTATTCTTTACAGTCCTTATATTTCATTTTCTACTGCTAAACGTGCAACGGGACTGTTATTCCCGAGCTTTGGTAGCTATAAATCTATTACTCAACCCACCGCTGAAACCTACCTTAGCGTTCCCTTTTATTTTAACATTGCTCCAGAGGTTGATGACACTCTAACCATTACTAGAATGCAAGATAGGGGCAATTTATTAAGCAATGAATTTCGCTATATGCAAGCCAAGCATTCTGCGGTGATAACCACTAATTTTATTCGAGACCAAGTTAGTAAGCGAGATGGCATAGCCTCTTATGAAAATGGTCAAATAGTTCATTCCGATCCAGTTGAGGAGCGTTGGGATATGCGGATACAAGCCCGTCAACAATGGGTGCCTGGGCTAAGCAGTGATATTGACTGGCGAAAAGTATCCGATAAAAACTTTTACGCAGACCTGCCGACCGAGCGAAGCTTAAATACAGCGACCACGGTACAAAGAACCGCTAACCTAAACTATACTAATGGTGCCTTAAATGCCAGCATTAGTGTATTAGATTATTTAAGATTGCGTAATGACGCTCCTTATAACTATACTAAACGCCCAGAAGTAAGTATTAACTATGGACACTTTTTTGAGCAAGAAAAACTACAAGGATTAGGGTTTAATATTATTAGCGAGGCAACTGAATTTGAAATTTCAGAAGCGGCTCAACACAACAAACCAGAAGCACTGCGTAGCTATCTATCGCCCTCTTTTGAATATAGTATTATTAAACCTTTTGGTAGTATCAAAACAGAAGTGGTTGCCAACAAGGTACATTATTTCATGCAAGACAATGGCTATAACAATACAGGAGCTGACCAGCACGATATAACCGTGCCACAATTTGCTTTACGTGGTGGTTTGGTGTTTGAAAAAAATCTAGACCTTATTGGCAATCGCTTTACCCAAACTTTAGAACCTGAATTACAATATTTATATGTACCCTTTCAAGACCAATCAAACATTCCTTTATTTGACACAACCAAGCAAAGTTTAGATTTTAGTAACCTATTTAGTTACAACCGTTTTTCGGGGCTAGACCGTATAGGAGACACCAACCAAGTTTCAGCTGCATTAACTAGCAAACTATTGGACTCTAATGGAACTCCTTTGGCTGAAGCAGGTATTGGGCAAATATTTTATTTAGCTGAGCGAAAAGTCCAACTAAACAATTCACCTTTAAACTCACAAACAGATAAGGTGTCTGACTATTTTGTAAAACTAGGCTTTAATAGCAACCATTATAGCTTTCACTCAACCGCACAGTTTTCAAAAGAAAACTACGAGCTTACTAATGCAAATAGCCGTTTAAAACTTGCCTTCAACCCTAATTTTTTATTTTTAATGACCAGTACAGTAAAAAACTATAATTTACCTGGCGAGCAAGAAGATGCTTCTGCAGGCTTTAACTGGCGTTTAAATCAAAACTGGAGTTTAGGCTCTTATGCTAACTACAACTTTACCACCGAACTTAAAACAGAAACCAGCACCGCTATTCGATACGATAGCTGTTGTTGGGCTTCTGAACTTTCATTAAAAGAAACACAATTAGCTGGAGGACTGTATAATTATTCGATTGAATACCTAATAGAATTTAAAGGGCTTAGTTCTGTTGGCACTCCCTTTAGCGATTATTTAAACGATAAACTGAATTTTTAAACATGATGAGTAATATGATAAATAATTTAATAACAAAAAAAACCACCGCATTAACTCTAATTACTGGCTTAATTCTTTTACTCTCTTGCAGTGCAACTGCCTCAAATAACGGCATTTTATTAGACAAGATAGTTGCCGTGGTAAACGATGAAATAATATTATATAGCGAATTAAAACATAGAGTTATAAAAGCTCAACAAGAGCTACAAGCTCGTCAAGTTAACACCAATATAGGACAAGATTTTGTATTAAAAGTGCTTGATAATATGATTATGGAAAAACTACAACTACAAAGAATACAACAACGCGGGATTAAAATTTCCGATGCAGAACTGCTTGAACAAATAGACGAAATCGCTAGAAAAAACAAACTAACGACTTTACAGCTAAGGGACCAGTTAAACTTAGCAGAAACCAATGGCTTTAAAACATTTAGCAACAATATTCGCAACCAAATGCTGTTCCAAAAACTACAGCAAGTTGAAGTGCTGTCTAAAACACAAGTTACAGAAGGTGAAATTACCAATTATATTCAACGTCAATCACTGGTAAACAATAATACCGAATACCACCTCGCTCATATCATTGTTAATCTACCTGAATCTGCCACACCCAAACAGCGGGATACCGCAAAGAAGAAAGCCGAAAAGATTTTAAGCAAATTAAATATGGGTGAAGATTTTAGTCAAGTAGCAATAAGATATTCTGAAGGCAGTAAAGCTTTATTAGGGGGTGATTTAGGTTGGCTAAGCAATAATGAAATACCTACTTTTTTTGCACAAGACGTACAATCTTTAGAAGCAGGTCAACACAGCAAAATAATAAAAAGTCCAATCGGCTTTCATATAATAAAAGTCATTGCGAAAAGAGAAAAAGACTCTAACATCGTTAAACAATTCCATCTTTATCGATTTTTAATACCCTCTGATAATGCCTTAGCAAAACCTCACCCCCCTGCAACCTTAGTAGAGCTAGCTGAAAACATCGATAGCCTAAAAGAGTTTCAAGCCTTAAATGAGCAATTTTCAGACATACCTGCCGAGGTGAATGCCAATAACGATTTGGGTTGGCTAACTATCCAAGAAATGCCACTTAGCTACGCCGAAGCTATTTATGATTTACAGGTCAAAAAGGCATCTAAACCCATTGCCTCTGCCCAAGGGTGGGAAATTTTATATTTAAATGCCATTAGGGAGAAAGACCTTAATTTAGCCAACAAACGTCAACAAGCAATGGACACTTTACGTCGTAAAAAAGCCAATGAAACTTATGAGATTTGGTTACGAAGATTAAAAGAAGATGCCTTAATAGACAACCGCCTCGCCAAGCAGTACGCAAATGAAAAGTAATGCCATTAAAAGCTTACTCATTACTTCTGGCGAACCCGCTGGAATAGGTCCTGAACAAATAATAAAACTAGCCCAAACCGCTTATAGTTTTGAATGGGTGGTACTGGCTGACAAAGATCTGCTTGAACAACGAGCAAAGCAGTTATCATTGCCTATTCGTATTGAAAACTACATTCCAGGACAGGCAAAAACCCTAAATTCGCCAGGGGTGGTCAAGGTTATTCACCAATCCTTAAAAGAAACCTCTGTTGCAGGGCAGTTAAACGTTAATAACGCCCATTATGTACTAGAGCTACTCAATTCAGCGATAAAACTTTGTATGAAAAATGAGTTTGACGGCATGGTAACCGGACCTATTCACAAAGGTATTATCAATCAAGCAGGCATTCCCTTTACAGGGCATACTGAATTACTAGCCACCGCTTCTAATAGCAAACAAGTGGTGATGATGTTAGCCACACCAGGGCTAAGAGTTCCCCTAGTCACCACTCACCTACCCTTACGAAAAATTGCCCAAGCCATCACCCCCAAGCTAGTTAAAAGTGTCATTCAAATTTTACACCACAGTTTACAATCACAATTTGGCATTCAAAATCCTAAAATTTATATCATGGGTTTAAACCCTCATGCAGGTGAAGACGGGCATTTAGGCACAGAAGAAATTGAAATCATTAACCCTGTTATCGAACAACTAAAAACCACGGGAATGGATTTAATCGGTTGCTTACCTGCGGATACTATCTTTAGCCCAACCAATCGCCAAAATGCCGATGCCTTTTTAGCCATGTACCATGACCAAGGCTTGCCCGTGTTAAAATACGTCGGTTTTGGCAAAGCCGTTAATGTAACACTAGGACTGCCATTCATACGCACCTCTGTTGACCACGGAACGGCACTTAACATTGCCGGCACGGGAAAAGCCGACATTAACAGCTTTCAATATGCCATGGATGTTGCGATTGAGATGAACCAAGGAAAAAGTGCATGAGTTCGCATAAACACAAAAAAAGATTTGGACAAAACTTCCTTAATAACTCCAAAATTATCGAGCAAATTATTGCAGGAATCTCCCCTAAATCGGATCAACATTTGGTCGAAATAGGCCCAGGCGAAGCGGCACTAACCGAACCGTTGCTATCTATTGTAAAAAAACTAGATATTATTGAAATCGACAACGATCTTATCGCCCCACTTGAGCGTAAATTTGGCAACATGCCTGCCTTTAACCTACACCATACCGATGCGTTAACATTTGACTATGCTACGCTATTAACAGCAGGGGAAGAGCGATTTAGAGTAGTGGGCAACCTACCCTACAATATATCTAGCCCACTTATGTTTCACCTACTGACCTTTGCAGATAAAATTCAAGACATGCATTTCATGCTCCAAAAAGAAGTGGTAGAACGCATTACCTCGGTAACGGGCAAAAAATCTTACGGCCGCCTAAGTGTCATGATGCAATATGCCTGTGAAACAGAATATTTATTTACCGTTGGTCCTGAAAATTTCAACCCACCACCAAAAGTAGATTCGGCTATTATTCGCTTAACTCCTCACCGAACCTTACCTTTTAAAGCTGACTGTGAAACCACTTTTGCTAAATTAGTTAAACAAAGCTTTTCTTTAAAGCGTAAAAATTTGCGCAATAACTTAAAGGGTTTATTAAATACCGAACAAATTGAAGCCTGTGGAATAGATCCAGATATTAGAGCCGAAAGATTAAACGTTGAAAAATTTGTCATTCTTGCCAACTTTTTACACGGGTTAAAACAATAATGGCAATTTATGTTATTGGCGATGTTCACGGCTGTTATTCCAGCTTAAAAGAGCTAGTGAAAAAAATTGATTTCAACCCCAAAAAAGATACTCTATGGTTTGTAGGCGACATAATAAACCGTGGTCCAGAATCCTTAAAATGCTTAAAGTATGTAAAAAAACTGGGAAAATCTGCCAAAATGGTACTCGGCAACCATGAACTTCATTTACTAGCCTCCTATGCAGGTGTAAAAAAATACCAAAGTCGATCAGACACCTTACAAGAAATTTTAAACCATTCTGATGTAAGTGGCTTAATTGATTGGTTACGTCACCAACCATTAATGATTACAGATGAAAAATTAAAAATTGCGATGGTACATGCAGGAATTCCACCTATATGGAGCATTGAAAAAGCACTACAAAAATCAAAAGAAATAGAAAAAGTTTTACAAAAAGACAATTGGCGAAAGTTAATGACCGAACATTTTTTTGGCAACGAACCGTTCAACTTAAAACAAGCAGCTACCGAGTGGGAAAAACTTCGTTACAGTATTAACTGCTTTACCCGAATGCGCTATTGCAGAAAAGACAGCAGTTTAGAGTTTAAACAAAAAAAACACCCCTCTGAAAATAAAGATAAAACATTACAACCCTGGTTTAGCTGGAAAAATAGAAAAAACACCAGTCATCAAATATTTTTTGGGCATTGGTCAACGCTTGGCGTAATCGATGCTTACAATATACACTCAACCGATACAGGTTGCCTTTGGGGTGGCGAGCTAACTGCCTACTGTATTGAAACTAAACAACGCATCACCGTACAATGTAACGCTAGGGAAAAAATTAAATAAAATGGATAATACCAACGCTGATAATTCCATATTAGAAACCCCTCGTGCAGACAGTACAGAAAAGCAAGAATCACAAACTTCCAATCTTCCTACCGCAGAATTAATGCTAGATAGATTACAGAGCATAGATTTAAGCTACTTTAATAAACATGAACGAACAGATGAAGCCAAAGGACAATATGCCTGGATATTTGCACTAACCATACCTGCTAGTGCCTTATTGCTGGTAATATTAACTTTCTTAGGTGCCCTCATAACCGACCAGCTAATTATTAGTTTTGTTGTTTCAGCGGGATTAGTTTATTCGATTGCCAAGTTAATAGACAATTATGAACAACGCTATGTCCATGCAGGAAGACTGCTAATGATACAAAAAATTGCAGACCTTGAAGGAGACTTGGGGTTGTTATACCATTTTAAAGAATTTTTGCCTAAAAAATATCGTCATCTTTGGCAGTCGGTTAGGAACAAAAACTTCATCTTTGTTGAACAATACGTTAGTGCAATACACCTATTACAAACAAAATTAGATACCGAAAAATTTATAAAACTATGGCATTTAAAATACCCTTTAACCGACCCAGAATATGTAGAAACCATGCTTATTGAAGAAGCAGAACAGGCTAAAAGAAAAGCCAAGC
>CAZZKU010000029.1:0-9333 GCA_964654635.1 uncultured Piscirickettsiaceae bacterium
AACAACATTAGTAACTTTAATTGTAATAATATGGCGGCTAGGGCAAAACCAATTACGATGGCTACCCAAAAACCAATTACGCCTAGAGGTTCTTCGGTAAACAAATTGCCAAAAGACAATAAATAACCAACGCCTAAACCAATTCCCCAGTAACAGACAAAGGTGACCCACATGGTTGCTTGCGTATTGTGTAAACCCCTTAACACTCCTGCAGTAGCGACTTGCACCGCATCAAACAACTGATACAAGGCTGCAATACTTAATAGCGTTATGGCAATACTAATAACCGCTATATCTTCACTAAATAACAAGGGAATATCTGCTCTTAGTAGATAAATAATTATTGCAGTAAAGATACTAACAAAAGCGGCTAAACCTACGCCTGTATAGGCTCTAATAAGTATTTCTTGTTTATTTTTATTACCAAAGGCTTCGCCAACCCTAAAGGTTAAAGCTAGCGAAATACTTAGTGGTAGCATAAATAAAATAGAGGTCACACTTACTACTACCTGTTGAGCGGCTATCACTTCTGTACCTAACTTGGCAATAAATAATGCTACTAAACTGAATAGGCTAACCTCAAACAATAGAGCCAAGGTATTCGGAACACCTAGTGATAGAAGTTCTTTAATTCCATTTTTCCATTTGGGTAACAGTTCTTTAACAGGTTGTTTTAAGATTATTTTAAAAAAAGGAGATACTTTTTTAGATTGGAATGCGTAGCCAATTGCAATGAAAAACATCAACCACATAACAATGGTCGAGGCGATACCACAACCTGCTGCACCATAAGCTTCAACTGATCCCCAGCCATAAATGAAAACCGCATTTAAAGGTATATTTATTAACAATGCGAATAGGCTAATTAGCATGGTTGGCAAAATTAACCCTAAGCCTTCCCAAAAAAATCTTGCCACAAAAAACAAGCCTAAACCAGGTAGTCCAAAAGCGATATAAAATAGGTAATCATCGGTTAATTGATAAACTGGTGGGGTTAGAGGAAGCAGGTCTAATACAACATTGCTATTGGCAAGCAACACAAACATTAACACGCCTAGCGGAATAGCTAACCAGAATGCTTGGGTTAAATAACGAGCTATTTGTACTTTATTATTAGAACCTAGTAGCTTGGCAACTAGCGGGTTTAGCATAAACAATATGCCGACCGCAAGCATCATAATCGGAAACAAAATACTGCTACCAAGACCAATTGCAGCTAAATCATTGGTGCCGACCTGTCCAGACATGATGGTGTCCACCACCCCTAAACCCGCAATGGCTAGTTGGGCAATAAACATCGGAATAGCCAGTTTGCTAAGTTGTTTTAGCTCGCTACCAACTTTATACCAGGCAAAGGTCACTTTGTTTTGTCTTTACTGTTTTGTCTGCTTGGTTGTATCTTCAGGTTGCTCTTTATCCCAATAATCCTCGCCATATTTTTCTTTTAATGTTTCGTCTAAGTTGTCTTCAGGCGCATCTGGATAGGTGTTTTTTTCAATCATGTAAGGGGCAAAAGTGATAACTAAAATTTTCAAAAACCAGTAAAACATGGCGTAAATAACAATGGCAAATAACAATACAATAGGCAATCCTAGCAGTAAATCTACCATCAGGGTACTGCCTTCTATATAGTTATTAACAAATGACTTTTCAATAAAGGCAAAATGTAACCAATATAATACAGGCATCCAACTAATCGCTAACACAAAATAGTTTAATGGGTTCACAATACGGGAGTTTCTAAATAAGCAAAACATGTCAATTCCTACCGTTTTTGAAAAAATAACCACTGCAAAGCAATGATGGTGCTGGCAACATTAAATTCGCCATTTTTTAAACGTTTTTTGGCTTCTGAAAATTTTATTTTTACAATTTTAATGTCTTCGTCTTCAGATTCTAAACCTGCGTAATCGGCTAGTTTGCTACTGTCTATATCAGCGGCGTATAGGTGCAATATTTCAGAACAAGCCGCTGGACTTGGGTAATAACGGCTGATAAATTCAAAATCTGCTTCTGCTATATTTATGCCTGCTTCTTCAAAAGTTTCTCTTTTACAGGTCTCTAGCTCGGTTTCTCCTGCATCTATCATGCCCGCAACAGGTTCTAGCAACCATGCCGATTCATTATTGTGGTTACTATTTTCTAAAGCACCTGCTCGGCACTGTTCGACTAATACAATGTATTCATTTTTGCTATCAAACAACAAAACCACTACCGCTTCACCACGGTTAAAAACTTCACGTTGGATAGGGTTTGATAAACCCCCTTGGTAGCGTGAAAATTGGTAGTGCATTTCATCTACTTTAAAAAAGCCATCGTAACCACGGTTTTTTTTTAGTATTTTAATAGTTTTACTCATCTTCACTTACCTCAATCCTGGGTACTCGCTGGGAAACAGCACACAACAGGTCGTAACCAATGGTATTAGCACATTTGGCTACTTCATCTACTGGTAAATTTTTGCCCCAAAGTTCAACCTTAGAACCCACGGCAACGCTTTCGTTAATGGCTGTCACATCTACGGTAATCATATCCATTGATACTCTACCAATTAGAGGCATTTTCTGCCCATCAACCAAAACAGGTGTGCCATGTTTAGCGTGCCTAGGGTAGCCATCGCCATAACCAATTGCAATAACGGCGACCAATGTATCTTGCTTGGCAACCCAAGTATTTCCATAGCCTACCGCCTCATTTTCTGCAACCCATCTTAAGGAAATAACAGTAGACTTTAAGCTCATGACAGGCAATAAAGATGGAAATAAATTTTCGGTAGCACTAGCTCCGTATAGCATAATGCCAGGTCTTACCCAATCAAAATGGCTTTCAGAAAACTTCTGAATAGCAGCAGAATTAGCGGCACTTTTTTCACCATTTAATGACTGTACCGTTTGTTTAAAAATAGCCAGTTGTTTATGGGTAAATTCAGTAGAACTGTCTGCGGAGGCAAAATGAGTCATCCAAACAATTTTTACATTAAAAGCAAGGGATTTAATTTTTAGCAGTATAGATTTTATGTCGTTCGGATCAAAGCCCAAGCGATGCATGCCTGTATCAAACTTAATCCATAAAGTTATTTGCACTTTAGGCTCTAAACCAGCTAACCAGCTTAACTGCTCGTGGCTATGCACAACCATATCTAAACGGTTAGAGGCAACTAAAGGCAATTCTTTTGCATTAAAAACCCCCTCCAATAATACGATAGGGTGCAAAAAACCCTGCCCACGAAGCTGAATGGCTTCGTCAAGTGAGGCGACGCCAAAACCGTCTGCTTTGGCTAAATATTTTGCTACACAAGCCAAGCCATGCCCATAACCATTGGCTTTAATAATGGCTAAAACTTTACTATTAGGGGCAAAAGCCCTTACCTTATTTAAATTTTTTGTTAATGCGGATACATTTATTTCAGCAAAAGTTGGGCGAAACTGGTTACTAGAATCCATGTTAATAAGGGTCATCAGGCACGTTAAAACTGGTGTAATTTTCAAATTTTGTATACTTGCCAACAAAGGCGAGTTGCACGGTGTCTAAAGCACCATTACGGTGTTTTCCTAAAATTATTTCAGCCGTTCCTTTTGCTTCTGTATCTGGGTTATAAACCTCATCTCGGTAGATAAAAATAATAATATCCGCATCTTGCTCAATCGCTCCTGATTCACGTAAATCTGCCATTTTAGGACGTTTGTCAGGTCTTTGCTCTAGGTTACGACTTAGCTGCGACAATGCAATTACAGGCACATTTAGCTCTTTCGCTAGGGTTTTTAAACCACGCGATATTTCAGAAATTTCGTTTACTCGGTTTTCGGTTTGCTTTGAACCCTGCATCAATTGCAAATAATCAATAACAATTAATTCTAAGCCGATAACCGCCGACTCAGGGTCTTCGACTCCATCGGCAATCGCTTTTTTGCGTTGCTTATCTCTAATATCTTTGTCTATTCGCCTGGCTCTTGCCCGTAAATCGTTAATGGTTAAGGCTGGCGTATCGTCTATAAAAATTTGCGCTGAATGGAGCTGGGTAACGGCTACATTTAATAAACCAAAATCATCTGGCTGTAAACGCCCAGTACGAATTCTATCGGCCTCAATTCTTCCTATCGAGCTAATCATTCTTAGCACCAACTGCTCGCCAGGCATTTCCATACTAAACACCGCTACAGAGGCTTTGCTTTTAATCGCCGTATTTTCGGCAATATTCATCGAAAAGGTGGTTTTACCCATTGATGGACGACCTGCCACTATAATTAAATCGCCCTTTTGCAAGCCAGATGTTAATTCATCAAAATCGGTAAAATGGGTTTCTAATCCTGTAATAGACCCGTCTAAATTAAAACGTTGGTCAATGGTTGATACTGCCGCATCGAGCAGTATTTTCATTTCTTTATATTCTTGTTGATCGCCCGCACCATGTTCGGCAATGGTCATTATTTTGGTTTCTGCAATATCCAAGATAGTCCGAACATCTTTGCCTTGCGGAAAATAACTATCAGCAGAGATTTCATTGGCAACGGTTATTAAGCTACGTAAAATAGATTTTTCACGCACTATTTCGGCATAAAATTTTACATTGGCAGAACCGGGGGTATTGGTCACTAAATCTATTAAATACTGCTTGCCACCAGAATCTTCTAACTGCCCTAAAGACTCTAGCTTTTCAATAACCGTTACAGGGTCTAAGGGTTTGTTTTGTTCGGTTAATTGAGTCAGCACGTTATAAAGAATTTGATGCTGTTGGGTGTAAAAATCACTGGCTTGTAGCTGAACACTTACTTCATCAAACTTTTCATTATCGAGCATTAAACCGCCGATAACAGACTGTTCAGATTCTATAGAATGGGGCGGGGTTTTGAAAAGCTGTTCGTTATCCATTCGGCTTTAACTCAGGAAGCATTTCAGTTAAGTCAGGCAAGCCATTGGTACTTGAGATTAAAAGATTTGTTTGGTACATCACGCCACCTTCGGTGTTTGCAATTTTAGCAAGGTGATATATATCAGAAAAAACTTCTTCTGCATATTCAGAAGAAACCACTGCGGTAAGCATATCGACTTCAAACCACTCTTTTCTACTCATCACATGTTGCTTTCTTCCAGTTGAGTATTCAATTGATAATACATGTTTTTTTTGGTATAAAGCTTCAACCACACCTTCGGCATGTCCTCGCTCCATTACACAACTAATCACCTTGGCATTTTGCGTTAAATTGCTATATTCTGCAAGGCTATTCACTACCTTCCCCTTTTAATAAGCGGTCTTCTTCAATTTTATTAAGTACATCACTAGGAATATAAGTAGCTGCCTTTTCTAAATGCGTTGAGAATATAATTCCCATACCCGGCATATCTAAGTTTCCTGCATGAAACATGACCGAAAAAATTTCTTCTTGCTGTTCTTTCGAGACAATTATTTGAATAACTTCTTTTTCTGCTTCAACCGTAATACTTAATAAACCTAAACGCTCTCTAACGCCTGCACCACGTGAAAAATGAACTGATGCTCCTTGTGCTCCTGCGTTTAAAGCGGCTCTAACGACTTTATCAGCTTTGCCTTTTGGGATCATGCAAGTAATTAAGGAAACCCCTGTCAAAATAGTCATTTCTTTTTGTTGTTGCTTAACTTTTTTCATTTTAATTTCCCTACACTTCTGTTTTTTGTTCTCGGTACTTAATCCAGAGACCGGTTAGCATGACTGAAAGAATAGGTCCTACCGATGCCAACGATAGAATACCAAAACCTTCAAGCACCCCAACAGCCTGCCCTAAGCCTAAGCCCATCGCAAGAACCAAAGGAACTGTTACTGGACCTGTTGTAACTCCCGCACTATCCCAGGCGACATTTACAAACTCTTCAGATGAAAGAATTGTTAGTATTAAAGCCATAAAATAAGCTGGAATTAAAATCCAGCCTAAAGGTAGATCAAAAATAATTTTAATAACCCCTACCGCAATTCCAACTCCAACACCTAAGGCAACTGCCATCATTAAAGTTTTCTTTTTAAAGGCACCATTGGTTAGTCTTTCGACCGTTTCACCTAAAACATTTAGTGCAGGTTCTGCTAAAGTAGCACCAAAACCAAGGGCAAAAGAAAACAGCAAAACAATTCCGATTCCTAACCCAAACCAATACAAGGGCGAGTTAGTGACCCCTTCTACCTCAACAAACGCCATTGGCAACTTAGAACCCGTTTGTGAACCCAGTTCAGACAAGCCGTAAGTTAAGCCTATATTAAAAATTATCATTCCAATAACGGCAAACAACAACCCAAGCATAACTATTTTAGCATTAGGCAATTTTTCTTTTAACACAAACAATAAAACAATACCCAAAAACAATATTAAAGGCACAACTGAACGTATTCCATTAATTATTTCGACATAAGGCGTTTGTTGATACCAAGCAGGGCTTACTTCAGTTACGTTATGAATATTGGCTAAAATTGTCTCGACAAAAACCGTTTCTTGAATATAAATACCCAACGATAACACGCCAATAATAGGAAACAAAGAGGCTAAGGTCACAATACCAAAACCAGAAAGAGACTGGTTACCACTTCCTGCCGCCGCCGCAATACCAATACCTAACGCCAACACTAAAGGCACAGTAACAGGCCCGGTAGTAACTGCACCACTGTCCCAAGCTAGACCAATTATTAAACTTAACTGCTCATCTTGCATACTGTAAGCCGTTAATAATAATGTGGGCAACAAGGTCATAAAAATAAGCGGCTTTAAACTCCAGTCGTACAAGAACCGCAATGTACCTAAAAGAGCGGCTATTCCCACTCCTATTCCAATTACAAGCACTAAAACATTGCTCCATTGGTTTAAAATAGCGTACAAATAAGGGGCTTGATTAGGATCAATATTTGCACCCGCAATTTTTAATGCACCAATAGCTGGCTCTGCAAACGTGACCCCTATTCCCAATAAAAAAACAATCAGCAAGACCACTGGAAGGGTAGATTTTTGTGGAAGCTTATTGCCAATTACCTCTCCAAAAGGCATTAAACCCAACCGCAAGCCCTCCATAAACAACATCAGACCAATCACAACAGCAACCAAACCACCTGTTATGCTCATTGCATTGGCAATAGGTTCTTTTAAAATTAAGGTTTGAAATAAGACTAAATAAACCGCTAAAGGCATCACCACTTTTAATTGTTCAAAAATCTTTGACTGGAGGTATCTATAAATAAGACGGAAGGCATCCATCGGATAAACACGGAACTTACGATAAGCAGATCCATTTGCATGATTAAACTCATCATAACTAATTTTTTTGGTGCTATAGCGACGCTGTTTAACTAGATTTTTATAAGGAAGCTCTTTCATTTTTTATTAAATTTTCCTAGTGTTGTTATCAGGAACTATTCACACCCCTTTATGGGTAATCATTATAACCAAATACTAAAGAAAATTAGACAAAAAAAACGAGATAAAAATCTCGTTTTTTAATAAAAAAGATGTAAGCAACTATTCAGCCGCTTTAACCTCTACCGTAATTGCAACAACTACTTCGTGGTGAAGTTCAATATCAATTTCAAATGTACCAACATGGCGTAAAGCACCATCAGGCATACGTACCGATTTACGCTCAATAGCAAAACCATCTGAATTTAAAGCATCAACAATATCAGCAGTACCGATAGAACCGAACAACTTACCTTCATCGCCCGCTACAGATTCAATAGAAATAACCCTACCATTCATCTTCTCATAAATAGCCTGCGCTGCTGCCAACTCTTCTGCGGCTGCTTTTTCTAGCTCTGCACGACGTGCTTCAAAAGCTTCTAAATTCACTTTTGTAGCAGGTTGTGCTTTGCCTTGTGGGATAAGAAAGTTACGTGCGTAACCCGCTTTTACAGAAACTTGTTCACCCAAGTTTCCTACATTTTGTACTCTTTCAAGCAAAATAACATTCATTACTCAAACCTCTTATATTTAAATTTTTGTGTTCTGAATCCAGCGGCTACGAATATCTAGCCAAGTATCAACTAGACCGATTGCCGCCACGATCAAAAGCATTTGCGGAAAAATAAACAACAAAAAATAAAGCCCTATTAACCAACCAGAACTCATTTTTTTAACATCAACTGCCTGGTGAGCAATAGCCAAACCAGGAAACATTAAGCCAGCGATAATAACACCAGATAAATCCCGTAAAATCCCTGACTCAACCAACAAACCAGCTAAAGCAACCACAATCGCTAAATACGCTACATTTTTTGGCAACCGTATTTGGAAAAAATCTTCACGAAATTTACCTGGAAAATACAGTTCTGACTGCCACCACCTTGCTATTAGTAAAATTGAAGTCCATAAAATGACCACAAACATACCAAAAAACATAGTAGCTACTTTAGCCATATTTTCCATTAGCTCTTTCGGAGCTTCTAAGCCTGCTTCCAGCATAATCGGTAATAAAATAGAGTTTATTATATTAGTCCACCAAACAACAGGCTCACCCACTGCTAGATAGAAACCGACTACACCCACACCCGCCATTAACATAGCAAGATGGATTACACTGGCAAGAGAATTGGTTTTTCTTAACACCAACGCCAATAACCAAATGGGTAACATATATTCAGCAATAGCCATTACACCTGACCAACTAGAGCCAGTTAATAACATACTTATCCCAACATTTGCAACCATTGCAATCAGTAGAACTTTTAGCCCTTCATTAACACCAACTCTAAGTGTTACCAGAGCAATAACCGCACCCAGCAACATCCCCAAAGGGGCAAACCAGACTGTTATCATTGACAACAGTAAAACTGCAATCATTGATTGAGACTGACCTTTCATAGAGTAGTTAGCAATAAATTTCATGTTATTTTGTTTGTTTTGTTTATTTTCTTAACAACTAATTATTTATGTTGATCTGTATAAGGTAACAACGCAATATAACGAGCACGCTTAATAGCAGTTGCCAGTTGACGTTGGTATTTTGCACTAGTTCCAGTAATACGACTAGGTACAATTTTACCTGTTTCAGTGATATAGCTTTTCAAAGTATCTAAATCTTTAAAATCTATTTCTTTGATGCCTTCAACAGTAAAACGACAGAATTTTTTTCTTCCGAAACCTTTAGCCATGACTTTTACCTCTTCGATTATCTTCTTTCTGTTCAGCCATAACCGACGGTTCAGTTAAAGCTTCGTTACGACGAATTATCATGTTACGTAGAACTGCATCGTTGTAGTAGAACAAGTTTTCTAGTTCGTCTAGAGTTTCTTGGTTACATTCGATGTTCATTAAAATATAATGAGCTTTGTGAACTTTGTTGATTAGATAAGCTAATTGACGACGACCCCAATCTTCAAGACGGTG
>CAZZKU010000030.1:0-9154 GCA_964654635.1 uncultured Piscirickettsiaceae bacterium
TGATTTAACACATACCAGGCGTTTAAATCATATAAAGTCAGGCTTTGATAATGTCTTGGATTAATTTTTTGTGTTAAATCTTTTTTATCTAGCTTAAAATAAGTCTTTTCTTAAAAGGCTGACCTCTAATGTGGAATTACCCCGAAATTGATCCTGTTGCACTGGCTCTAGGTCCTGTGAAAATTCATTGGTATGGATTAATGTATCTACTTGGTTTTTTAGGTTTTTGGTTATTAGGCACTCGCGAAGCCAAGCGATCTAAGGACTGGACTGCCGATTATGTCAGTGACTTTCTATTTTATGGTGCTTTAGGAGTCATGATAGGTGGTCGTGTTGGGTATGTCTTGTTTTATGACCTGGTGTTTTATATCGACAATCCTTTAGCGGTGTTTAAAGTTTGGGAAGGGGGCATGTCCTTTCATGGTGGCTTATTGGGCGTAACACTGGCTATGTTTTGGTTTGCGCGTAAAAAAATGAATGTATCCATTCTTGTTGTATCTGACTTTGTTTCTTTAATGGTACCTATAGGCTTGTTTTTTGGCAGAATAGGTAACTTTATTAATGGTGAATTATGGGGTAAGGTCGTGGACAGTCCAGGCTCTATCTTAACGATGCGCGTATATGATTCACAAATAGGGCAGGTGGTTAGTAAGTATCCGACTCAGTTATTACAGGCTTTTTTAGAAGGGCTGGTTTTGTTCATTATTTTGTATGTTTATACTCGTCAAAAAAGAGCATTAGGTTCGGTAACAGGTTTGTTCTTAGGTTTGTATGGCTTTTTTAGATTTTTGGTCGAATTTTATCGCGTACCAGAAGAGCCGTTAGGTTATTTAATGTGGAACTGGGTTACTATGGGGCAGATATTATCTTTACCGATGATTATCATAGGATTTGGAATGGTAGTTTGGGCAAATAAGCGACACAATAAACCAAAAATTGCTAAATAAAGTTACAAAATGAAACAATACCAAGACTTACTACAGCACATTATAAATTCAGGAACAGCCAAGGGCGATCGAACTGGAACAGGAACTTTATCAGTGTTTGGTTACCAAATGCGTTTCAACTTGCAAGATGGTTTTCCTATGGTTACGACCAAAAAACTACACTTAAAATCTATTGTTTATGAGCTATTATGGTTTTTAAAGGGCGATACCAACAATGCTTACTTGAATGAAAATGGCGTTAGGATATGGGATGAATGGGCAGATGAAAAGGGAGACTTAGGGCCTATTTATGGTAAACAATGGGTAAGCTGGGAAAAGCCTAATGGGGAAACCATTAACCAAATTGCAGAGGTTATAGAAACTTTAAAAAACAACCCAAATAGTCGTCGAATGATTGTTTCTGCTTGGAATCCTTCTGATTTGCCTGATGAATCCATTTCGCCACAACAAAATGTAAAACAAGGACGAATGGCTTTGGCAACCTGCCATGCTTTTTTCCAATTTTATGTTGCCGATGGTAAGCTTTCTTGTCAATTATATCAGCGTAGTGCCGATACTTTTTTAGGCGTGCCGTTCAATATAGCCAGCTATGCATTATTAACCCACATGATTGCACAACAAACTAATTTAGAAGTTGGCGATTTTATTTGGACTGGTGGAGACGTGCATCTTTATAACAATACCTTAGAGCAAGCTAACTTACAATTAACTAGAGAACCATATCCGTTACCAAAATTAAATATAAAGCGTAAACCTGCCAGTATCTTTGAATATAAATTTGAAGATTTTGAAATTATAGGCTATCAATCTCACCCGCATATTAAAGCGAAAGTATCTGTTTAATGAGCCTCTCAAACAAGACGCTAGAAGGCTATAAAATATCTTTAATTGCCGCAATGGATGTTAATAATGTAATTGGGCAAGACAATGATATGCCTTGGCACTTGCCTGATGACTTAACGTTTTTTAAAAAGCAAACTCAGGCAAAGACCGTAATAATGGGTAGAAAAACCTTTGAATCTATTGGCTCTAAACCGCTACCCAATAGGCGAAACATTGTAATTAGTCGTAATCAAAATTTTGAAGTAGGCACTGCTGAATTGTACAATTCTATTGAAGAAGCTATTTTATCTTGTTCAAAAAACACAGAAGTAATGATTATTGGCGGTGGTCAGCTTTATAAAATGATGCTGCCTTATGCTAGTAAACTTTATGTTACACGGGTTAAGGCTACCTTGGTTGGAGACACGTTTTTTCCTAAGTGGGATGAAAATGAATGGGATGAAATTTATAGCGAACAGCACGAAAAAGATGCAAAGCATTGTTATGAATTCAATTTTTATATCTTTGCAAAGAAAACCCCTACCATCTAAATTTTTATCTTAGCCAGTGTGTGGTAATTATAGCTTGTTAATTCAGCCCTTTATTGCCATAATATCCCGTTCTAAAAACAACAACTCAAAGAGTGAAATTCATGTCAAAAGTAACCAAATCTTTCCAGTATGGAGCCCATACCGTTACCCTAGAAACGGGTGAAATTGCACGTCAGGCCGATGGAGCGGTAATGGTTAAAATGGGTGATACACAGTTATTAGTTACTGTTGTTGCGGTTAAAACGCCAAAAGAAGGGCAAGATTTTTTTCCTTTGACGGTTCAGTATCAAGAAAAAGCCTATGCAGCGGGTAAAATCCCGGGTGGTTTCTTAAAAAGAGAAGCACGTCCTACCGAAAAAGAAACTTTAATTTCACGCTTAATTGATCGTTCAATTCGTCCATTATTTCCTAAGGGATTTATGAATGAAGTGCAAGTTATTGCAATGGTTATGTCATTAGATACTGAAGTAGGTACTGAAGTTGCTGCTATGTTAGGTACTTCAGCCGCTTTGGCTATTTCAGGTATTCCTTTCGCAGGGCCAATTGGCGCAGCTATTGTTGGTTATACCGATGCCGATGGTTATATATTAAACCCAAGCTCTGCCGTGTTAGAAAGTTCCGATTTAGAATTAAGCGTAGCAGGCACTTCTGATGCCGTGCTAATGGTTGAATCAGAAGCGGCAGAATTGCCTGAGTCAGTTATGTTGGGTGCAGTAATGTATGGTCACCAACAGATGCAGTGTGCGATTACTGCTATTGCTGAATTTCAGGCAGAAGCGGGCAAGCCTAGCTGGGATTGGCAAGCAGAAGCTGAAGATGAGGAATTAAAAAACAAAGTATTTGATTTGGTTAAAGCCGATGTGGAAGCCGCCTATAGTATTGCCGACAAAATGGATCGTCAAGATGCAGTAGTTGTTGCTCGAAATAAAGCCATAGAAGCATTAAGTGTAACGGATGAAAATCCTGATGGAGCTTATGATGCAGGAGATGTTGCAAAAATATTTGCCAAGTTACAAAAACAAGTGGTAAGAGGCAGAATTATCGCTGGCGAACCTCGAATTGATGGCAGAGATTTAAGCACAGTTCGAGATATTCGTTGTTCGGTAGGAATCTTGCCAAACGCACATGGTTCTGCACTGTTTACTCGTGGTGAAACCCAAGCAATTGTGGTGACGACTTTAGGTACCGAAAGAGATTCTAAAATTGTTGACGATTTAACAGGTTCTTACCATGATCGTTTTATGTTGGACTATAATTTCCCTCCTTATTCGGTAGGAGAATGTGGCAGATTTAATATGCCAGGTCGTCGTGAAATAGGACATGGCATGTTAGCTCGCCGTGGTGTAGCGGCTTTATTGCCAACTATTGAAGAATTTCCTTACACTATTCGCGTGGTATCAGAGATTACTGAATCAAACGGTTCTTCTTCAATGGCATCGGTCTGTGGTACTTCTATGTCATTAATGCATGCAGGCGTGCCTATTGCTAGGCCCATTGCAGGTATAGCAATGGGATTGGTTCAAGAAGAATCAGGCTTTGCTGTTTTATCAGATATTTTAGGTGATGAAGATTATCTAGGTGACATGGACTTTAAAGTAGCCGGTACTGAACAAGGTGTAACGGCTTTGCAAATGGACATGAAAGTTTTAGGCATTTCTGAAGAAGTGATGGAAGTTGCATTGAACCAAGCCAAAACAGGGCGTTTAACTATTTTAACGGAAATGAACAAGGTAATTAACAAGTCCAATGAAGATGTAGTTGGTAGTGCACCTAAGTTTTTTGTAGTAAAAGTTAAACCAGAAAAAGTGCGTGAACTTATTGGCAAGGGTGGTTCAACCATTCGTGCTTTAACAGAAGAAACTGGCTGTGTTATTGAGGTTGATGACAATGGTAATGTAAAAATAGCTTCTAAAGATGCCGATGCAGCAAATTTAGCAAAAGCTCGTATTGCTGAAATAGTTGCAGAACCTGAAATAGGACAAACTTACGATGCGGTGGTTAAAAAAATTGTAGATTTCGGTGCATTTGTCGCCTATATGTCAGGTAAAGAAGGGCTGGTTCATGTTTCTCAAATTACGGACGAGCGTGTTGAAGATGTATCTGCTTATCTTAAAGAAGGGCAAGCCATTAAAGTTAAGCTAATTGATATTGATAAACAAGGTCGAGTTAAGTTATCAATGAAAGAAGTGGTTCAATAATGTCAAAATGTCACTCATCTTTTGAATTTATTCGTTCTCAATCTATTGATTCGTTAAACCTAACGGTAGAACATTTTAAACATAAAATAACCGGTGCAGAGCATTATCATTTAGCCGCCGATGACCCGCAAAATGTATTTATGGTGGCTTTAAGAACTGTGCCGTTAGATTCAAAAGGGGTGGCACATATTTTAGAGCATACCGTATTGTGCGGTAGTGAAAAATATCCAGTACGTGACCCGTTTTTTATGATGATTCGTCGTTCTTTAAATACCTTTATGAACGCATTTACTTCTAGTGATTGGACAGCGTATCCGTTTGCGACAGAAAACCGTAAAGATTTTCAAAATCTGTTGCAAGTGTATATGGATGCAGTGTTTTTTCCTAAAATGGACGCACTTGATTTTGCCCAAGAAGGGCATCGTTTTGAGTTTGCAGAAATGGACAACGCCGCTTCTGATTTAACTTATAAAGGCGTGGTATTTAACGAAATGAAAGGGGCTATGAGTTCGCCTGTTTCAGCACTATGGCAAAAGTTTACTGCCGAAATGTATCCTACTTCTACCTATCATTTTAACAGTGGTGGCGAACCAGTTGATATTCCCGATTTAAGCCACCAAGAATTATTAGATTTTCATGCCGACCACTATCATCCTTCTAATGCCGTATTTATGACCTATGGTGATATTCCAGCCATTACCCATCAAGCCGAATTTGAAGAATTAGCCCTGTCACGTTTTAAAAATTCTGTGCCAGTGGTAAAAGTTAGCAATGAAAAACGCTATGTAGCACCGAAACAAGTTAGCAAAAGCTATGCTTTAAATGAAGAAGATATTAACGATAAAACCCACATTTTAATCGGTTGGTTATTAGGCGAAAATAAAAACACCTTGGACGTATTAAAAGGACATTTATTATCAGCGGTTTTATTAGATAACAGCGCCTCTCCATTGCGTAAAGTATTGGAAGAAACTAACTTGGCTAAAGCCCCTTCTCCTTTATGTGGCTTGGAAGATTCTAATAAAGAAATGGTTTTTGCTGTGGGTGTGCAAGGCTCTAGAGCAGAGCATACCGATGCGGTAGAAAAACTTATTTTAGATGAGCTAAAGCGTATTGTAAAAGAAGGCGTTTCCGCAGCAGAAGTGGAAGCGATGTTGCACCAGTTAGAACTGTCACAGCGTGAAATAACTGGCGATGCTTACCCTTATGGTTTGTCGTTAATGTTGCAATCGTTAGCAGGGGCAATGCACGACGGCGACCCGATTACGTTGTTAGATACCGATACTGCTTTAAAACAACTAAGCGATGAAGTGGCAAAAGCTGACTTTATTCCAAATTTAATTCAAACTTGGATATTAGATAATCCGCACAGAGTTACCTTGACCTTATCTCCAGATGAGACTTTAGCAGACAAAGAAGAACAGGCTGAAAAAGCTAAATTAGCCAATATTAAAGCCAACTTATCTGCTAGTGAAAAACAACAAATTATTCAACAAGCATTGGCGTTAAAAGTTAGGCAAGATGAAGAAGATGACCCTTCTATTTTGCCAGAAGTGACCAAAGACGATGTACCCAAAGAAATTAGAATGGCTAAACCAACTGATGTGATGGGTAAAAAATCAGCTTATACTGGTTATAAATCAGGTACGAACGGCATTGTTTACCAACAGTTAATTATAGATTTACCAGAATTAAGCGATGATGAAAAAGCCGTTCTGCCTATTTTTAATTCCTGCCTAACCGAGTTAGGTTCAGCAGGACGCAGTTACCTAGAAACCCAATCTTTACAAGCGGCTAAAACTGGTGGTCTAGGAGCAAAATCTATCGTTAGTACCGACATTCATGATTTAGACAAAATACATAGTCACTATGTTGTATCGGGTAAAGCCTTGGGTAAAAATCAAGAATATTTAAGCAATTTAATCGCCGAATCTATTGCCGAAGTTCGCTTTGATGAGCTAGACCGTTTAAAAGATTTAATGGGACAAATCAGTAGCTCCATTGACCAAGGCGTAACGGGAAGTGGGCATATGCACGCCATGAAAGCGGCGAATCAAAACTTTTCTTGTTCTGCTAACTGGCAGTTTGAACGTAGCGGTTTTGCTGGAATCCAATCGATTAAAAACTTATTTGATAAACTTGAAAACGAGGGTGAATTAGAATCTTTAGCGGCTAAATTTCAATCTATTCAAAGCAAGCTAATGGCAAGTAGCAAGCAAGGTTTATTGGTTGCGGATGAAAATGATTACCAACCTACGCTAGACAACATGAAAAATAGTTGGTCTAATCTAATGGCAAACAATGCAACTAGCATTGATAAATTTAGCTTAACCGCCAGCCATAAAGCCGTTAAACAAGCTTGGATAACTTCTACCCAAGTAAACTTTTGTGCCAAAGCTTTTCCAGCGGTTAGTTCGGGGCATGAAGACGCACCTAAACTGGCGGTGTTAAGTGCCTGTTTACGAAATGGATTTTTACATTCAGAAATTCGTGAGAAGGGTGGAGCTTATGGTGGCGGAGCGGCATTTAATGCCGAATCTGGTGCATTTACTTTTTATTCCTACCGCGACCCAAGATTGTTAGAAACCTTTGATGATTTTGATAAAGCCTTAGATTGGCTGTTATCACCCTCTGCAAAACAAGCCCATGTTGAGGAAGCTATTTTAAATATTATCAGCTCAATGGATAAACCAGGTTCGCCGGCAGGTGAGGCTAAGAAAAACTTCTACCAAGTCTTACACGGCAAGTCGCATGGCTTTTTAATGTCTTACCGTGAGGGTGTTTTATCAACAACACTTGATGAATTACGAACGATTGCGGTTAAATACCTAGTTGCAGAAAAAGCTTCCTTGGCAGTGTTAACCCACGAAGGCATGGCAAGCGAAATGGAAAAAAATGACTTTGCGGTAATAAAACTGTAAGCTCTACAGGAGTTATAAAAATGTTAAAAAAATCATTAATATTAATAACTTTACTCAGTCTGGTCGTTTTGACAGGTTGTGTTGAGCAAACCATCAAACCAGAGCAAAAAAGAGTACAAGCCATGCTTGAATTTGATATGCCTGACTTTGAACACTCTACCAACAATACGCTTAAAAAAATAAGCAATTGGATCGAAACAGCTGAATTAGATAATGGCGATTCAATTACTTTTAAAGCATCAGGACAGCGTCATGTAGAGGGAGAAGGTTTAGTTTCTATCCGCACTAGAGGCAATGTCTTACAAGTTAAGTTTAATGTAGAAATTAAACTTATTAAACCTGAATTAATCCAAGTAACCATGACCAAGTTTGAAGATTTGCCAGGCCCTGCTAAAGGCGAGTCAGATAGAGCCTATGTTTTTCACAATCAAGTAAAAGACCAGGCTTTAGAAATGGTGGATAGTTTAGAGGAGTATCTAAATTCTGATACTCGTGAGAGTTAATTTAATATTTCAAAAAATTGCAGAGACCATAAATCATTTAACAGAGCTTGGTTGCCTGCTTGTTTTAAATAAGGTTGTAGTTGTTTACCACTAATGTTTTTTTGGTTACAAAGCAATTTAATAAAGCTTGTTTCAGCATCAAATAAATTCCATTTAGCACTGTTAATATACAGTGTCACATTTTCATTTTCTTCATAGTAAGCGAAACGACAAACAGGGTCAATCTGAATAGATTCGCATTCTGTTAATGAATTAATCAATAAACTAAGCTCATCAATTTCATCTTCTGCTAGTGGTTCGGGTAGTTGTTCGGCACTGCCCTCGTCTAACTGGGTGGCAAAGCGTCCAAACCACTGTTTGAATAAATCATCATTATCAAGCACGCTTTTTAACAATGTTTGAGCCTGTTGCCAACTGGCATCGCTAATTTGCCCTGGTTGATTGTTGATCCAGTTGGGGTCTTTGTAGAGGTCTTTAAAATTATCTGATTCTGCTAGATAATCGCCAAAACTATCCCAAAGCTCAAGCCCTTTATAGTTACGATAACCAATTGAAAAAGTCATGCAATCATCGGTTAAGCTTATGCCATGATGTCCCCAAAGAGGCGGTAGATATAAAATATCTCCTGCTTCACAAATATAATCATCTTCAACAATAAACTTTTCCATTAGGCGTAAATCTACCCCTTGAATGTAATTGTCTAGGTTGCAATCTTGAGAAGATAATTGCCACTGGCGTTTACCTTGGGCTTGTAATAAAAACACATCGTAATGGTCATAGTGCGGGCCAACATTGCCACCTTCAGTTGCGTAGCTAACCATAATGTCGTCAATACGCCATTTGGGAATAAAGTCAAAATCAGTTAATAAATCTGCTACTTCTGGTATCAGCTTGTCCATGCCTTGAATAAGCAAAGTCCAATTTTTTTCAGGTAGATCTTGATAGGTTTGTTCGCTAAAAGGACCGTTTAAAAGCTGATAATTATTTTCACCTTTTTGCACTACTATACGGCTTTCAACCTCTTCTTCTAAAGACAGTCCTGCCATTTCTTCTGGGCTAAGTGGGTTGTTAAAGTTTTTAAAACCGCCTTTTATTAACAACGGTTTCTTTTGCCAATATTTAGTTAAAAATTGGTCTAGTTCAATCGGTAAATTAATCATATTTGGCTCTTTTTAGGGAATTGGGTGTTATTTTAAAGCCAAAAACCCTAAA
>CAZZKU010000031.1:0-9140 GCA_964654635.1 uncultured Piscirickettsiaceae bacterium
ATGTCCAACTGTTAGTGTCCTTAAATTGTTATTTATTTAAAAACAATAAATTAGAAAGATACTACTCAATATGGCTTAGAAACCTTACATTTTTACTTGACCATTACAGTCTTGAACTCTATATAAAACTAACAATGCCTATGATTTATCCCTTTTTTGTCCCTAGCATGAAATTTAAAAATTATTAAACTTAGTCTAGTACTCTAAACAAATAATGAGTTATTATTTCTACCAATTTAAAGCTTACGACTAAGTAAAAAATTTAATGGGTTATCTCAATAGCAGAATATATAAGGTTAAGATTAAATTTTAAAAAGTTTAAAAAATGGCTTGCAAAGGCTGGAAACTTGTCTATAATACGCCCCATCAAAACGATGTTTTGAAGACTAGTCCCGATTAGTTCAGCTGGTAGAACACCGGACTGTTAATCCGTATGTCGCTGGTTCGAGTCCAGCATCGGGAGCCAAATTTTAAAGCCCTAGGATAAATACTGGTTGTATTGCTAGGGATTTTTTATTCACTACTACTATATTATGGTAACTTTGCTCGTCCCTCGCAACGATAGGTTGGAAACTCCGCCAGGCCCGGAAGGGAGCAACGGTACCTTCTGATTCGTGTGCCGAGATTAGGCGGGTGAAGTTGCCACCTCTTCTAAATCTGATTGTCTAACCCTGTAAAAACAACTTACTTTGTACGGGTCTCTATCCTGCTCATCTTTGTTCATCATTTCCATTACGTCTTCAAAAAGCCCTGGAAATAATATTTCATAAATTTGCCCAATTTTTTCTACATCATTTTCTTTAACGGGTACTTCTATCATTAACAATTCTGGGCAAGAAAAAGCGATAATATCAGATGATTCTAACGCCATTCTGTCCATTTCAAAGTCATAATTGTCTTCATAGTGATCTTTAATTATCCAACTCATACAACTCTCCTAACTCGACTAGAAAACTAAAACCGAACTATAAGCAATCTTTTAACCATTTTAATATTGCAAAGGTCTCTACAGTTAAATAAACCCTTTACGATATGCTAGATAACCAGCTAAATAATAACTTGCTAAAACCAATAAGGCTAACCAAATATCACTTACCCCTGCTAACAAGCCAATTATCAAGGGGGTTAAGAAGGATGTTAAAAAACCAAATCCAACCGCACAAAAGACAATAAATAAGGAAACTCTTAAAACATAAGATAAGGAACCTATTTGTCTTTTGATTAAACCGGTAATATTGTTTCCATAAATAACCAATAAAGTTGCCACTAATGACAAACCTATCTCTGATAAATAAGGGCGGATAAACTCTGAACTGGTGGTTAAAATTGAAACTGAAAAATCGATAATAAAATCCAAGTACGCCTTCCGTAGATATTTTAATATTTAATAACGGGTTTTAATATAATTAAGAAATTCTTGATTTTCAGCTCGCATCTTGACTAGCTGATGATAGGTATGGTTTTCTGCATTGTTTTTAATAGTTAAATCATCGGCGGGTAAACTTTTGGATAAACGAGCCTTGGCACCAGATATGGTAAAACCTTGATCTTGCAGTAGCGATTTTATTTCTAAAACTAGTTCTAGGTCTGCACGTTGGTAATAACGCCTGCCACTTCTTTTACTGGGTTCTAGTTGTGGAAAAACCTGTTCCCAATAACGTAACACGTGCGATTTTACACGACACAGTTCTGATACTTGACCTATGGTGAAGTATTTTTTGTTAGGGAAGTCTATATCCAACTGCTGTTGATTACTTTTACTATGCTTTACCATAATTGTCTATTTGGGCTCTTAGCTTTTGACCTGGTTTAAATGTTACCACTCTTCGAGCAGAAATAGGAACATCTTCACCTGTTCTTGGATTTCTTCCTGGTCTTGCTGATTTATCTTTAAGTTCGAAGTTGCCAAAACCAGATAATTTTATTTGTTCGCCCTTTGCTAAGACTTTAGAGATTTCTGTATAAAACTGCTCTACCAGTTCTTTTGATTCACGTTTGTTAAATCCGTAAGTGTCGGTTAAGTCTTGTGCAATGTCTGCTTTAGTTAATGCCATTTTGTGTCCTTATCTTAATTCTGCGGCAACCATTTTGTTTGCCGATTTTATTAATTCTGCTATCAAAACTTCTACTTCTTCATCTTGTAGGGTTCTGTCTTGGTGTTGTATTTTTAATGTAATAGCAACTGATTTTTGGTGTTTTTCAATACCTTGACCTTTGTAAACATCAAAAACTTCAATTGATTTTAAGATGTTGGATTCAACTAATTTTAATGAATCTATTAACTGCTGTACTGAAATATCATCTTCTAACACAAAAGCCAAATCTCGCTGCACTTCTGGAAATTTCGATAAGGCAGAAGCATTAGGAACGTCCATCTTTAAGATAGCCTCTAGCGCCAGCTCAAACATAAATACTTTGCCTGAAACTCCCGCTGTTTTAATCAGTGCAGGGTGTAACTGTCCCATTGAGCCAATTTCTTTACCGTCTAGTAAAATTATAGCCGATTGACCTGGGTGAAAGATATCTGTTTTTTGAGCTTCAAACATAACTCTTCCAGATAAATGGCTCATTTCTAAAATGGATTCTACTTGTCCTTTTAGGTCATAAAAATCAATGGTTCTACTTTCATTTGACCAACCTGAAGATTGAATTTCTCCAACCATAATTCCTGCTAGCATTGGTTTTTGAATTAAATTTTCAATGGTGCCATCTTGGTTAATAAATACCAAACCACTTTCAAATAACTTAAGCCGCTCTTGTTGCCTATTTTGATTGTAAGCCACGGTATTTAATAGGCCTGGAAACAAAGAGGTTCGCATGGCTTTCATATCATCTGAAATGGGGTTTTTTAAGCTGATAGCGGGAACAGAAGGCATTAACTGTTGTTGCATGCTTTCTTCTACAAAAGAGTAGGTAATGACTTCATAAAAACCATGTGCCACTAGGTTTTTTTTAATTTGATATAAATCTTGCTGACTTTCAGGCAGTGCTGGCAACCTCATGGGGGCATATACATCAACTTCTGGCAAGTTGTTATAACCAAATACTCTACCTACTTCTTCAATTAAATCGGCTTCAATTTCCATGTCGTAGCGATAAGTTGGCGCAACCATTCCCCAGCCGGTGTTGTTTTTATTTACAACAAAATTAAGGCTGTTAAAAATACTTTCTATTTGCTCATCAGCAATTTCAGCTCCCAATAATTTTAATACTCTTTCGGGTCTTAATTGAATTTCTTTTGGTTTGTGGCAAGCCGCTTCATTAACGATGCTAACAATTTCAGAAACTCTACCCCCTGCTATTTCAGTAAACAAACTTAACGCTCTTTCTATTGCTCTTTCTGGCAAGAAAGCATCTACACCTCGTTCAAAACGATGTGAAGAGTCGGTGTGTAAACCATAACTACGAGCTTTACCCGTAATTGCTAAGGGGCTAAAATTGGCACATTCAAAAAATACTTTGGTTGTTGTGTTTGAAACTGCGGTTGCTATCCCACCCATAATTCCAGCTAAAGCAATAGCTCCACTTTTATCGGCAATAACTAGACTATCACTTTTTAGGGTTAATTCTTTTTCATCTAGAGTGATTAGTTTTTCGCCATCATGCGCTTTTCTAATGTCAATTTCACCGTTTAACTTATCTGCATCAAAGGCGTGCATTGGCTGACCGAGTTCAATTAGAACGTAGTTGGTAATATCTATAATTAGCTCTTTAGGTGATATAGAGGATCTTTCTAGGCGTTGCTTCATCCAGTCTGGTGTTACCGCTTGGTTATCAAAATCTGACACCAATGCTCCTAAATATTTAGGGCAGTCGGTATTTTCAGATACCTTAACGGCTTGTGGGCAATTTCCTGATTTTTTTACCACCGTATTTTCAAATGGCTGGGTAAGCAGACAACCACTAATGGCAGCGACATCTCGGGCAATGCCTTCTACACTTAAACAATCGGCTCTGTTTGGAGTTAAATCAATATCAATAACCATGTCGTTTAGGTTTAAATATTCACGAATATCCATGCCAATAGGGGCATCTTCTGGCAATACATGCAGACCATCCACGCCATTATCTGCAAGCCCTATTTCTGTTGCTCCACATAACATTCCATTAGATGGTACGCCACGTAATTTGGCTTTTTTAATTTTAAAATCGCCTGGTAAAACCGCACCAACTTTGGCACAACAGACTAGCATGCCTACGCTAACATTTTTAGCACCGCAGACGATTTGTACTGGCTCGCTATCGCCTACATCAACTTGGGTGATATTTAACTTGTCTGCATCGGGGTGTTTTTCTACCGATAACACTTTTCCGACTACGACATTGTTAAATGTGGGGGCTACGGGGGCAATACTATCTACTTCTAACCCTGCAAGACTTAATTCTTCTGCCAAGGTTTCTGTATCCCAGTTTGGGTCTACCCAAGTTCTTAACCAGCTTTCACTTATTTTCATTTTTTAGTATCTTTTTATTAGTATTTTTTAACATATTCGGCACCCCACCCCTGGCGAAATTTGACTTTCCAGGGTTTCAACTCTATTTAAATTGTTTTAAGAAGCGTAAATCGTTTTCAAAAAAATGGCGTAAATCGGTTACGCCATAACGTAACATTGCTAGTCTCTCTACGCCTAAACCAAAAGCTAAGCCAGTGTATTTTTCTGAATCTACATCGACATTTTTTAACACTTTAGGGTGAACCATGCCACAACCTAACACTTCAATCCAGCGACCATCGCCAAATAAATCGGTGGCAATATCTACTTCTGCAGAGGGTTCGGTAAAAGGAAAATATGAAGGTCTAAAACGTACTTTTAAGTTTTCATCTTCAAAAAATTTTTTGAGGAAGTTTATTATTAAGGTTCTAAGCTGTGCAAAACTGACATTTTCTTCAAGAATTAGTCCTTCTACCTGATGGAACATCGGTGTGTGGGTTTGGTCAGAATCACAACGATACACTCGCCCTGGGGCAATAATTCGCATTGGTCCGTTTTTGTTTTCCATGGTTCTTATTTGCACCCCTGATGTATGGGTACGTAACACGGTACTTTCATCAAAATAAAATGTATCATGCATCGCTCTTGCTGGGTGGGTTTCTGGAATATTTAAAGCTTCAAAGTTGTGCCAATCATCTTCTATTTCAGGACCTATTTCCACATCAAACCCTGCTTTAGCAAAAATATTTTCTATTCGGCGTAATGTTCGTGTAACGGGGTGTAGCCCGCCTAACTCTCTGTTACGACCCGGAAGGGTAACATCAATAGATTCTTCAGCCAGTTTAACCGCTAGAATCGCATCTTCAAGTAGGAGTTTTTTTTCGGCTAGAAAATTTTGTACGGTTTGTTTTGCCTCGTTAATAATTTTCCCTGCTTTAGGCCTTTCTTCGTGCGAAAGTTTGCCTAGCATTTTCATCATGCCAGTAAGCTCGCCCTTCTTTCCTAGATACTTAACTCGAATTTCGTCTAAATGAGCCAGTTCAGAAACAGAAGTAACCTCTTCTTTTGCTTGAATAATTATTTTTTGCAGTTGTTCTTGCATTGCTTTTTAAAACCTTAAATTTTTAATTACATTGTTAAATCTTCAACTAAAAGTTAAAGGCTTAACAATAGAATCAAAAAAAAGGGACTAAAGTCCCTTTTTAAATCGTACTTGTGTACTTACAGTGCTGCTTTAGCTTTTTCTACTATTGCGGAAAAAGCGGCAGCATCATGAATAGCCACATCTGATAAAACTTTACGATCAACTTGAATTCCAGCTTTGTTTAAACCTGAAATAAAGCGACTGTAAGTTAAACCATTTAAACGAGCGGCAGCATTAATACGTGCAATCCATAAACGGCGGAAAATACGTTTTTTAACACGACGATCGCGGTATGCGTATTGCCCTGCTTTAATAACTGCTTGCTTTGCAACACGGAATACTTTGCGACGTGCACCATAGTAACCTTTTGCTTGTTTTAGTACTTTATTATGTTTTCTGCGTGCAACGACGCCTCTTTTAACTCTTGCCATCTGTCAACCCCTTATGCGTATGGAAGCATGCGGCTAACCATAGCCACATCATTTTGGTGAATCATGCTAGTAGCACGTAATTGACGCTTACGCTTGGTCGACTTCTTGGTCAAAATGTGACGAAGATGCGATTGTTTGCACTTAAAACGGCCTGAGCCAGTTTTTTTAAAGCGCTTTGTTGCACTTTTATTTGTTTTCATTTTAGGCATGCTAAAACTCCAAATAGTAGATAACCAAGGTTATCTATCAGTTTTATAGAGACCTTTGCATAAATGGGGTGCTAATAAAAATGAGAAAAATTTTGCCATTTTAATTTGTGCATCCATTTCTGCAAGAGTTTCTTCTAATATGTTCTAAAAAATAGAACGCTTTACAATAAACAGCACTGAATGAGCTGCACCAGTACAAGATGAATAAATATTATTTATCTTGCCTAGTTATTGTTTGTGTTTAAAAGGTTGCTAAATAAAAAATTTAACAACATTTTGAAATTATTGTGTTTTCACAGGAGCAATCATCATTTGCAATGAACGCCCTTCCATTTTTGGCATTTGTAAAATGGTTGAGATTTCTTTTAAATCTTCTCGTATTCTTTCTAACATTGCCATTCCTAGTTCTTTATGGGTAATTTCACGCCCTTTGAACCAAATCGTTACTTTTACACGGTCACCATTTTCCAAAAACTTAATTACGTTACGTAGTTTAACGTTGTAATCGCCAATATCGGTACCAGGGCGAAATTTAACTTCTTTAACCTGTACTTGCTTTTGCTTCTTTTTGGCTTCATGTGCTTTTTTCTGTTTTTGGTATTGGTATTTACCATAATCCATAATCCGACAAACTGGCGGACTGGATTTCGCTGAGATTTCAACCAAATCTAAACTAGATTCTTTTGCTAAAGCCAGTGCGTCAACAGTAGAAACTACGCCTCTTTGTTTACCTTCCGCGTCTATTAAGCGTACTTCAGGTGTTCTAATTGCTAAGTTAATGTTATCTTTAGGTGCTTCTGGTTGTTGTGGTCTCCCACGTCCTCTTCTAACTGCGATAGTATTTACCCTCTTAATGGTGAGCTTGGCGAAAAAATTACCAAACGACCATATTTAAAAAATTATTCTACAACTCGTCCTAGTTGAGCAATGTCTTTAGATAGTAGCTCAATTAGTGATTCAATATTCAAGCTACCTAGGTTTTTTCCACCTCTAGCTCGAACATTTACGGTATTATCCGCTACTTCTTGATCACCTACAACTAAAATATAAGGTACTCGCTGTAAAGTATGCTCGCGAATTTTAAACCCTACCTTCTCATTTCTCAAGTCTAACTCTACTCTAAACCCATGTTTTTTCAATTTTTTTGTAAATTCTTGCACATATTGGCTATGAGAACCCGCAATTGAGGCAATAACGAGTTGGGTTGGTGCTAGCCAAGTAGGAAACTTTCCTTCGTAATGTTCTACCAAAATACCAACAAATCGTTCAAGCGAACCTAGTATGGCACGGTGAATCATAACAGGATGATGTTTTTCATTATCTGAACCAACATAAACGGCATTAAGTCGTTCTGCTTGTGTCATTGAGAAATCCAATTGAATAGTCCCGCACTGCCAAACTCGCCCAATACAGTCTTTTAATTGAAATTCTATTTTAGGCCCGTAAAAAGCCCCTTCGCCAGGCTGTAATTTATAGTCTAAGTTTGCATTCTTTAGGGTTTGTTCTAAAGCGGTTTCTGCCAAGTCCCAAACCTCATCAGAACCTACGCGCTGCTCTGGTCTAGTTGAAAATTTTACTTGTATGTTATCAAAACCAAAATCAGCATAGGTGTTAAAGATTAAATCGATACAGTCTTGTACTTCTTGCTGAATCTGCTCTTCTGTACAGAAGATATGTGCATCATCTTGAGTAAACGAACGAACACGCATTAAACCGTGTAAAGTGCCTGATGGTTCGTTACGATGAACCAGCCCAAATTCGGCAATACGAATAGGCAGCTCTCGGTAGCTGTGTAAATGTTGGTTATAAATCTGGATATGTCCAGGGCAGTTCATCGGCTTTACAGCATAATCACGATTTTCGGTTTCAGTGGTAAACATGTTGTCTTTAAACTTGTCCCAATGCCCTGACCTTTCCCATAACCCTCTGTCCATAATTAAGGGGGTTCTTACCTCATCATAATCATGCTCTGCTAACTGTTGACGCATGTAGTTTTCAACTACTTGGTATAAGGTTGTTCCTTTTGCATGCCAGAATGCCATTCCAGGTGCAGATTCTTCAACATGAAATAAGTTTAACAATTTACCTAGTTTACGATGGTCTCGCTTTTCAGCTTCTTCCATCATGTGTAAATAATCTTTTAAATCTTGTTTATTGGCGAATGCGACGCCATAAATTCGTTGGAGCATTTTTTTACTAGAGTCTCCACGCCAATAAGCCCCTGCCACATGAGTTAACTTAAATGCTTTAACAAACCCCATGTTTGGCAAGTGTGGGCCACGACACATATCCACATATTCTTCATGGTGATAAAACCCAAACTGAATTTCATCAGGCATATCTTTAATTAATTCAATTTTATAATCTTCGCCACGCTCTTTAAACAATTTTAAAGCGTCTTCTCGCGAAGTCATTTTTTTAACCACTGCATACTTGGTTTTAGCCAGTTCTGTCATACGTTTTTGAATTTTAGCTAGGTCGCTTTCCGTAATAGGTGTTTCGCTATCGACGTCATAATAAAACCCATTGTCTACCACTGGCCCAATCGCCATTTGAACATTTGGATAGAGCTGTTTTATTGCATGCCCTAAAAGATGTGCACAAGTATGACGCATAATATGCAAACCATCTTCATCTCGCATAGTAATAATTTGCAAGCTAGCATCTGATTGAATTAAATCTGACGCATCCACTAACTGACCGTTTACCCTACCAGCTACGGTTGCTTTTGCCAACCCTGCTCCAATATCTGCAGCTACTTGTATTACAGTAACCTCTTTGGAATACTCTCTACTTGAACCATCTGGCAGGGTAATTATTGGCATTGCTTAACTTTTCTCACAAAATTTATTAATCTGGAATTTTTAATGTGCGTGATTGTAACATAGGCTATAATCCGCGTAAACTTAAACAGTTATTAAAA
>CAZZKU010000032.1:0-8999 GCA_964654635.1 uncultured Piscirickettsiaceae bacterium
TAAAAAATATTTACCGCATGTTGAAACGATTTTTAATAATATTAAAGTTTATGAATTTGATAAACAATCCGCAAAAATATTTGGCATGCTAAAAGCAAGCATGTCAAAAAAAGGGATAACCGTTGCTGACATGGATTTAATGATTGCAAGTATTGCTATCGCAAATAACGAACAACTAATCTCCAATAATTTATCCCACTTTTCAAAAATAGAGCTACTAAATGTCTCTAGTTGGGCTTGATTTATTCTCTTACAAAGAAGTGGCTGAACAACTGACACCGTGACTAGGAATTAGGCTTGACGTATTGTTTACTTAGGAGACACTCCCCCCAAAAAAATAAACAGGGTAAAAACTAACATCATTGCTAATAACAAAATAGTTGCTAGTGTCCATTGTTTTAGCTTTTTATCTATCTCACCTATATAACTACTGCCAATCGATACTGCTGAACTGAAAGCTAAATTTAGATTAGATGCCAGTCCTTGCCAGCCTTTTTGTAAGGTTTGCACTCCATAAGCAATGCTTTTTATTATGCTCGGTAAAATATAATTTTCTATGCCAATTAGCATATCGCCAGCAGGTATTTTTAAGCTATTAGGCAGTGGCTTAAATTTAGTAATAAACCAAGTTGTGTAAGATAATAAAATTACCGCTAGTAAGATTATAGAAAAATTTATTAGTGCTTTTATTGAAATTAAATCTGCCATTGCGGTGGTTTTTATGCCTAATAAAAATACAATGACGGGGCTTAAAACTACCATAACAATTAAAAATAACCATGATAACCACATAGTTTTTGGCGGTAAAACTTCTACTTCTTGGCTATATTTTACTGAGCTTGCCCAGATTAAATAAAGAAAACGAGCCAATAATAAACTAGCGGCTAAACTCGCCCAAGGGGTTAATGTCTGCACCCATTCTGCCCAAGCAGAAGATGCCAAATACACTTGTGTATCAAGCATCTTTTTTGCTACAAAACCACTGGTTAATGGAGCGCCAATTAAGGATAAAACAGGCACTAGCAAGGCTAAAGAAAATAAAACTTGCCTGGTTTTAGAAGTGGTTTTAGAAAAAATAGGTCTAGCAAATATACCTACCGAAAGAAATAGTGCCGCTTTAGCAAAACCGTGCTGTAAAACATACACTAAAATAGCAATCAAAATTAAAGCCCAAAGTTCAGGAGCAATAAGCCCTAAGCCTATTGCCATAATCATAATACCCATACTACTAATGCTGGAATAGGCGAGGACTGTTTTAGCATTACTTTGTAATAGCCCGACTAATACGCCATAAAAAGTTGAGACCATTCCTAGCATTATCATTAAACCACCCCAAAAAGGTAGCTCAACTTTACCTAGTGGTAAAACCTGTATTAAGCCTAGCAAACCTGTTGCTATCATTGCCCCTGAAAGTATTGCACTGGCTGGTGTTGGGGCGACGGGGTGTGCTAGGGGCAACCAAACATGCAAGCCGATAATACCTGCTTTAATACCAAAGCTTAATAACAGCAAGCTAAGCATCAAATTATTTACTTCTCCAGCAACAAATGATGCCCTAACCACGCTAAATTCAATGCTACCAGCAGATGCAATCATCATTGAAAATGCCGCAAACAGTAGTATTTCGCCAATTATGACTAAAATAATATAAATTCGCCCCGCTCGTAGGGCTTCAAGGCTATTACTGTGTACCACTAAACCATAAGATGCGAGACTCATTAAGGTAAAAAAGGTGTAAAATAAAATCATATCTTCGGCGATTATTAAGCCAAAGTTACCAGCCATTGCCAGCAAAAACCAAATAAAAAATTTAGTATTTTTTACTTTATCAGTAAAGTAACCTAAAGCATAAATGCCTCCAGTCATCCACAAAATAGCGGTAAAAAACAAAAAAACTTTTGCGGTTTGATTAAAACCAACAAAGCTGCCTAATAACAGCCAAGGAACTTCTATAGCAACGCCTATCGGCATTAAAATCGCAATTAACAATGCAGGTAAAGCCATTAAAGGGGCTAATAAGATTAGTGTTTTAGAGGACGGCTTTAGCATTAATGCTATCGCTAATAACAAAGGAAAAACCGCTACCGACAATAATAAAATATCTACTGTAAAAATCATGGTGCAAATTCCTTGACAACAATGAACTCTGTCCAAGATAGTGGGCTAAATGCTAAAGAGGCAAATAAGCCTAATAAAACAACTAATAAAGCCGTTACTATTGGCGGCATTAATAACAATAAAGAGGTTTCATAGGCACCAAATTTTTGTTCTGCTGGCCAGTTACCCGTTGGTTTTTTAAACCAAGCTACATATAAAATCGGTAAAAAATAAGCGGCATTAAGCAGGCTGCTACCTGCTAACACTAAAATAACCCATTCCTGTCCTGCTTCTAATGCACCTAAACCTAAATACCATTTACTAATAAAGCCTGCCAAGGGGGGAATGCCTATCATACCTAAAGCACCGATAGTAAATGCTGTCATTGTCCAAGGCATGCGTTTGCCTATGCCGTTCATTTCACTTATTTTATGCACTCCTAATGTTTCCGCAAAATTACCTGCACAGAAAAATAAGGTTATTTTAGTAACTCCTTGATGCACTAAATGCACCATACCACCTATTGCCGCTAAAGGGCCTGCTATGGCAACTCCTAAAATAATATAAGATACTTGGCTAACCGTTGAATAGGCTAGCCGAGCCTTTAAACCGTCTTGAAACAAGGCTCGTATAGAGGCAAAGATAATAGTGGCTGCGGCAATAACCGCAAGCGGTAAAGTAACCCCAAGGTTGATACTAAATTCAATACCAAAAACATCGTACAACACTCTAATTATGCCAAAAGCACCAGCTTTTACCACTGCTACAGCATGCAATAAAGAGCTAACTGGTGCAGGAGCGACCATTGAGCGTGGCAACCAACCATGTAATGGAATAATAGCGGCCTTTACCCCTAAACCAGTAACCAATAGCACAAAAATAAGAATAAAAACATTATGGTATGAGCTATCTAACTCAGATAAAAAACCTCCGGCAGTAAATTCTAAAGTACCCGTAATGGTATAGAGTAGAACGGTTCCTAATAATATTAAAGCTCCGCCTGTAACCGTGTATATTAGGTAAGTTCGCCCTGCTTTGCGTGCTTTTTCTGTACCTCTATGCATAATTAACGGGTAGGCGGCTAAGGTTAATATTTCATAAAACAATAAAAATGTAATCAGGTTTCCTGCTAGTGCTACCCCTAAGGTTGCGGTGACACAAAGACTAAAAAAACCAAAAAAACGGCTACGATGCGGAGAATCTTCTAAATAGCCAATGGCATATACCGTTGTTAACATCCACAAGCCAGAAGACAGTGTTACAAACAATAACGATAAAGAATCGGCTCGTAATACCAAGCCTAATCCTGGTAGAAAAGATAAGCGGGTTTCATAATAATAACCATTAGACACCCCCCATAACATCAGCCCAACCAGCCCAAGTGAAAGTAGAGAAGCCCCTATATTAATTAGACTACGAGTTTTTTTATTTTCTTCAGGCAAAGAAAAAATAATTACTGCCACTAATAACGGAATAACAACAATAAGAAGAGGAACCCAATTTTCCCAGGTCATAATATTACCTCACCAAAAGGTGCGCCTATCGCCATAATATCCACAACATAGGTTGCCATAAATCCAAGTAAAATTGCTAGTACAGCCATGCTAAAAGCGACCCACTCCATTCTTTTAGATATTCCAGTAGGACATGGCTCGTTAGTTAAGTTTTCTTGAGTAAAAGCATGCCCTAAAACTTTAAATACATAGGTAGCGGTAAATAAACCACCTATTATTAACATTATGCCCCACCACCATTGCCCAGAGACTATAGCCGCTTCTAGCAACAACCATTTAGCAATAAAGCCACCACTAGGTGGCAAGCCCATTAGACTTACCCCTGCTAGAGCAAAAGCGGTTATAGTTAAGGGCATGTGTTGTGCCATTCTATCAAGGTTGATTATGCGATCATGACCGTTATAGAGTAAGATATTACCCGCTGCCATAAACATTGCTGTTTTTGCGACAGCATGTGCTAATACAAAGTATAAAGAGGCCTGCCAACCAATAATACTTGCTAAAGGAAAAGCTAAAAACAAATAACCTACTTGCATTACGGTTGAATAGGCAACTAACAATTTAAGCCTAGTTTGCCTGAGAGCTTGGATTCCTCCCCAAATAATAGCCGCCGAGCCTAATAAACCAAAAACAAAACCTAAGTTTATTTGGGCGGAATAATCTAAAGGAAATACCTCTAGCCATAAACGCCACAAAATATAAAAAGAGGCTTTTACTACTAAAGCAGACAACAAGGCACTAACCGGAGCTGGCGCACTAGAATGAGCCGAAGGTAGCCAAAAATGTAAGGGAAATAATGCTGTTTTTAGTAGTAATCCAACTATCATCATCGCCATAATTAGCCACATAGATGGCGACATCTCGGTTCTCATCGCCAGTATAGCCATATCAACACTACCGTAACTATGATATAACAGCCCAACCCCCATTAAATACAGCATTGAACCTAATAAACTAACCAACAAATAACGCATAGCGGCAGTTATAGCCTTCGCTCCACCAGACAATGCGACCAAAGTGACCGACGATAAGCCAATTAACTCAAGAGTAACAAACAGGTTAAAAATATCAGTAGATATAAATAAGGCGTTTAATGATGACCATAAAAACAACCATAAAGGCCAAAAGAATTTAGCTTTATCGGCTTTAAAGTAAGAGCTAGCATAGACACTAATTGCTAAACCAACTATGGCAGTTATTAAGAGCATTAATAAGCTTAAGCCATCAACATATAATTCAATACCTAGCGGAGCGTTCCAACCCCCTAATGTATAATTTTGTACACCATTAGTAACGACTTGCCAGCTTAATATCACGACCGAAACAACGGTTGCTACCGAAGTAACAAGAGCAATATTTACAATTTGTTTTTGCCATAAAAAACTTGCTATACCGCCAATTAAAGGTACAAAAATAACTAAGACTAACCAATGAGGGCTATCAATTAGCATATTAATCATGGCTGTCTTCGGGCAATATGGCCTGCCCAGTGGCCGCATTGACTTGTAGCATTAATGCTAATGCCAAAGCGGTTGCTGATACCGCTACGACTATCCCCGTAATAACCATAGCATGTGGTACAGCGTCAGGAACACCACCTGTTCTATCGGCTAAAGCAACCATGACTAAAAACACCCCACTACCTAAGATATTAACGGCCAATATTTTGCGCAACAAGTGCGAATGAAGAATTAAACCATACAAGCCAAGAGTAAATAAAACTGTACCGACTAGGGCATATAACAATGCAGGGGTCATTTATTTACCTCTATGTTTTCTGTTGCAGAAGGGTCACGACCAAGAAATAAAGCGGCCAAGCTAATCCCTATCGACAAGGTTGCTGCCGCTTCAATTAATAAAATCAAGCCGCCTGCTAAAGCTGGTGGATATTCTAAGAAATCATTGCCAAAAAAAGTAAAGCTTAAACCAATTAAAACAAAAATTAGCAAACCCGCTACCAAAACTAAACGCAAGGCAAAGCCTGAATACTTAGCATTTAATTGCCAACCATTTAAAAATAGTAAAACGCCAGCAGCACCAAGGACTGACCCTGCTTGAAAAGCCCCACCTGGTGCCAAGCCACCTACCCATAATAAATAACCAGCATATAAAATAAAAATAGGCACTAAAAATTTAGTTAAAAAATCTAGCATAGGGTTAACTATATTCGTTTTTTTATCAGTAACTCCGCCTAGCGACCAAACCCCTAACAAAGCTAGCAATAACACTCCCAACTCTAGCAGAGTGTCGTAAGAACGATAATTTAGCAAAACAGCAGTAACAGGGTTAGTTACACCGCTTATATCAATGTTTTTAGCAACGTCAATACTTAGACCTGCCGCTTGCATTGGTAAAGACAGCACCACATAACCTAAGCCGATGGCAAACAAACCTAGTAGCGATGCTAGGGTTAATCTAATAAATAACGAGGGCTTTTTTTCAACTATTTTCAATATTTTCAACCTCTTCTTGCAAAGCTCTCTTGGTATCTTTTTGTTTATTACTGGCACTTAGCTGTGCTAAAGCGGATAACAATAAAGCACCCGTTAAGCCTGCTCCAATAGTTGCTTCTGCTAAGGCAACATCAGGCGCATCTAATCGTACCCATGCCAAAGCCATTAATAAACCAAAGGCAATAAACAACACAATAGCTCGAAAAAGATCAGGGCTAGACAGTGATTGCCAAGCTAGCCAAATTAGGGTTAAAGCCAATATAATATCAAATATTAACAATAAATTTATTTCTGCCAAGGTTTTATACCTCGCTGTTGGGCAGTTCTGGCAATTAGGTGTGCCACACCCGCTCCTGCCAACAATATTAACAACCAAATAAACAATAATTTAGCGGCTACTAGCCAAGAATTTGCTTGTAATATAAGACCAATAATGATTAACCCCAGCCCAACATTGTCTGCTTTGGTTAAAGCGTGTAAGCGTGTATAGACATCAGGAAACCGCAATAAACCTAAAGTTCCTGCTAAAAAGAATAGCGAACCAACCAATAAAAATATAACCGTTAGAATGTCTAAAATCATATTTCATTGCCCTTTACAGTCCAAGCTCTTTTTACAAATGCAACGGCGGTAACGACTGCCAACAAAGCAAAGACTAAAGCGACATCTCTTAATGCTGGTTGTTGCAGTGCTTGTGCCAATAGTAATAAACACGCCACCGCAGTAGTGCCAAATAACTGTGCCGCCATCATGCGGTCAGCAGGAGTTGGGCCTTTTAAAATTCGCCACATACCGGCAACTAAGGTTAAGAGTAAAAACAACGCAATTGCTAAATATAATTTATCCATAACAACTCTATTTTTTGTTTACTGATAAATTCAGTTTAAGCATTTCAGCGACCTTATTTTCTACTAAAATTAATTCTTTTGTAAAATCAACACTATCATCAAGAGCATGTATTTGTAAAAATTCACCTTCTAGTTCAACCGCTAAAGTACCTGGTAATAAACTCACCACCTTAGCCATAAATACCCTCGACAAACCAGCAGGCAAACGCCAACTATAATTAAATATGGTAGGGGAAATTGCTATTTTTGCATAAAACACTCTTTTAGCTGCATCAAAACCGCCAAGTAGAGAATGCCAAAGAAAAAAGGGAATAAACTTTAGCGTGCCTATTAAAGACATAGGAATTACGGGCAATAATTTAATGCTTATAAAAGTTGCCAAAAGTACAATAGGAACACCAATTATCCACGAGCTAACCGCACCATCTACTAGTAACCACCAAATTAAAGAATAGATAAATCCTCTAAATATAATTGATGACAATACTGCTGGAATTACCATATAACTTAAACACCTTTATTTTTATTTCACGCCCTCTCGAAGCATTAAAGCATTAAAAAACAGATAGAACAACCAATAAAGACTATTTTTTAAAGCTTTTAGCCCGAATCCCTCGGATTTTAGTATACTCCTTGGAACATTTAAAAAAGTTGAAGAAAATTATGAAATACGATTACGATATTATAGCTATAGGCGCTGGCAGTGGTGGATTATCTGTAGTAGAAAGAGCGGTTGAGTACGGCAAAAAATGTGCCGTGGTAGAAGCCAAAGAAATTGGTGGAACCTGTGTCAATATTGGTTGCGTGCCTAAAAAAGTAATGTGGTTTGGAGCGCATATTGCCGAAGCCATTCGTGATGCTAACGACTATGGTTTTGATATCGAGCAAAAAGGGTTTGACTGGTCTAAACTGGTTGAAAAACGTGAAGGCTATATTAAAAATATAACCACCTGGTATAGCGGTTATTTAAAAGATTTAAACATCGACCTGCTACAAGGCTGGGGCAGTTTTGTTGATGAACATACCGTTAAGGTCGGCGACAAAACCTATACCGCCGAAACCATTGTAATCGCCCCTGGTGGCAAACCGCTTATTCCAAATGAAACTGAAAATGCCAGTTTAGGGATAAGTTCAGATGGTTTTTTTGCCCTAACCAAACAACCTAAAAAAGCCGCCGTTATTGGCAGTGGCTACATTGCGGTTGAACTAGCAGGTGTGCTAGAGGCGCTAGGGACAGATACCACTTTAGTTAGTCGCAAAGATTTGGTTTTACGCGGTTTTGACGACATGATTCGTCAAGTATTAACTGATGAAATGATTAAAAGTGGCATTCACAAAGAATATCATTTTTTGGCTAAAAAACTAATTAAAGAAAAAGATGGCACTATTAGCATCGAATCACAAGATGGGCAAAAAATAAGTGGTTTTGATGCAGTTATTTGGGCAGTAGGGCGTGAAACCTTAACCGAGCCTTTAGCGTTAGATAAAGTTGGTATTGCCACCAATAATAAAGGCTTTATTGATGTTGATGATTACCATCAAACTAAAGTTGCCAATATTTATGCAATCGGCGATGTAACAGGGCAGGATCAATTAACCCCTGTTGCCATCAGGGCAGGTCGTTATTTAGCCGAAAGGTTGTATAACAACCAACCTACTTTAAAAATGGATTTAAGCAAAGTGCCAACCGTGGTATTTTCACACCCACCCATTGGCACAATAGGTTTAGCAGAACACGATGCAAAAGCACAATACGGAGCGGATAATATCAAAGTGTATAACTCTGATTTCACGCCGATGCGTTATGCTTTTACCAAGCACCAAACCAAAACCGCGATGAAGCTAATTTGTGAAGGTAAAGAACAGAAAGTAGTGGGAATTCACATTATTGGTGATGGAGCAGATGAAATGCTACAAGGCTTTGCCGTGGCAGTGCAAATGGGTGCAACCAAAGCAGATTTAGATGCTACCATTGCTATCCACCCCAGCTCATCAGAAGAGCTGGTAACTATGCGACCGATGGTTTTAAGATGAAATCATAGGTCGGAAGTAACTGCTCAGATTGCCCCTGAAATACTTCAGGTCAA
>CAZZKU010000033.1:0-3238 GCA_964654635.1 uncultured Piscirickettsiaceae bacterium
TTATTATTTCTATTTATTAAAAGAATCTCTTCATGAATATTAAAATTAGTTTGATTGGCCTAGGATTGGCTTCCATCTTCATTCTTTCTTCATCAGTTATGGCGGAGGAGCAAAAAAGTTTAGCAAAAAAAGTTCTTACCCATGAACCAAAGCATGAGGTTTTTGATGACAAACCCTATACCGATTTAGATGAAGATGGCGTTTTAGATAAAAAAGACTTTTGTCTAAATTCTGCTAGAGGTGTCGAGGTCAATCTGCAAGGGTGTGAATTAGATTCTGATAAAGATGGCATTTTTGATAGCATAGACCAGTGTCCAACCACTCCAGTGGGTATTAAGGTAAACTTTTTAGGTTGTGAAGAAGATCACGACATTGATCGTGTGTTAGACAGTAAAGATCAGTGTCCAGGTACGCCATTTGGTACCAAGGTAGATGTTAAGGGTTGTAAACTAGATGATGATACCGATAAAGATGGTGTATTCAACTCGATAGACCAATGTCCTGAAACGCCTTTAGGTACAGTGGTCAATCAGTATGGTTGCAAGCCAGAAATGAAAGTGATTGTAAATATCACCTTCCCTTATGCTTCGGCAAGGATTCCTACCGATCAAAAACCTTTGATTGACATCGCCATGAGCCAGTTAAAAGGTTTACAGCATGACGAAGTTGTTTTAATTACCGGACATACCGATAGTAGAGGGAATTACAACAACAACCAAAAACTGTCATGGACAAGAGCAAATAGCGTAAAAGAGTACATTAATGCTAATTTTGACATGTCTCCTGACTTGCTCTTAATTCAAGGGCATAGCTGGAACAAGCCAGTTGCCACCAACACAACAGAGGAAGGTATGCAGGAAAATAGGCGAATTGAGTTTGAAGTTGTCAATATTAACGACATTCCTAAAGAGGCGAACCATAAGCTACCTGCTAATATGATGTGGATTAGACGCTAGAGAAAGTGTTTAACACAATATTTCTAATTGGTTTAATAACATTAAGCCTTTTTTTTAACTCGTTTTTGTTTGCTTCTTCTGCCCCTATTATTATTTCACAAGCGGAGATTGATCAGGTCAAAAAAAAACATGGAGAGCTAGTTGCTCGTAGGTTAACAGCCTGGCAAGAGCTGGTAACAAAAGGCTATAAAAAGCCTGAACGACTAAAGCTTCAAATGGTTAACAATTTCTTCAATGGTGCTCGTTTTGCTAGTGATAAAGAAGTTTGGAAACAAGAAGATTATTGGGCAACACCCATTGAGCTACTAACCAAAGATGCTGGAGACTGTGAAGACTATGTTATTGCCAAGTACATTACTTTAAAAGCGATGGGAGTCGATGAAAGCAAGATTTACCTTACTTATGTCAAGGCAGTCCGTCTTAGGCAGGCACACATGGTGTTAACTTATTTCAAAACCCCTTCTTCCATTCCTCTTGTTCTGGACAATATTAATAATAGAATCTTAAAAGCCACTGTACGTAAAGATTTAATCCCTATTTACAGTTTTAATGGTGATGGTTTATGGCTGGCTAAACAGCGCGGCAAGGGAGAGACTGTAAAGGGTGGCACCAAGGATCTCGACCAGTGGCAAAGCTTACTAAAAAAATTAAATAAAGAGGCTTCATAATGAGCTTAAATAAGCAAATGATACTGTTCATAACCTCCACTTTGCTCATTGTACTAATAGGTACCTTTGCATTAAATTTCAATCAAACCAGAAACTACCTTGAAAGCCAGCTTGAATCTCATGCACAAGATACCGCGACCTCTTTAGGGCTGTCTTTGAGTACAGTTGCCAATATTGAAGACCCTGCAAGCATGGAAACAATGGTAAACGCTGTTTTTGATAGAGGGTTTTTTGCTAATATCTCTCTACTTGATGTGGATAATAACCTTATCTACCAACGTAGTAGTCCCATCACGGTAGAAGGGATTCCTAATTGGTTTTTATCTGTTACCGCTCTTAAAGCCCCCGTTGCGACTGCTTTAGTTCAATCAGGCTGGTTTCCAGTTGGAAGCCTAAAAGTTCAAAGCAATCCAAGATTTGCCTACATTGAACTATGGAAAAGCAGTAAAGCATTAGCTATTTGGTTTTTGCTGACCACTTTTTTAACTCTTACGTTTGCTCTGTATGCAATTAGAGTAATGCTTCGTCCGCTTAAAAAAATGCAGCTCCAAGCTGAAGCTATTGTTCGTAAAGAATATTTGTTACAAGAAGATTTACCTAAAACAACGGAGTTCAAGCAAGTCGTATCAGCAATGAACACCATGGTACAAAAAATGAAAGAAGTTTTTGATAGAGATGCTAAAGTTGCTGAAAAAATGCAAAAACTAGCTTACCAAGATAGCGTAACAGGACTCTCAAACAGAACTCACTTTGAGATGAATATAGAGCCCTTGCTAGATAAGGACAGTGAAGCACTGCCTGGGCTAATGTCAATGATTAGGGTACACAATCTAAAAGAGCTTAATGATCAATATGGCTATTTAATTGGAGACCAATTTATGAAGTTATTGGCTGAAAATATGATAGCCAATATTGATAATACTCATGCTCTTTCAGCACGAATAAGTGGTACAGAATTAGCCTTAGTTATCCAACAAGCAAATACCTCTCAACTTGTTGCTTCCTTAAAATCTATTGGTAAAAAGTTAAATCATATTGAAAGAACACTTAATATTGAAGGTCTTGCCCACATTAGTATTGGGCTAATTGACTATGTCCCAGGAGACAAGCGAGGCCCCTTACTTTCTCAACTAGATCTTGCCGTTAACAAAGCTTCCTTGCTTGGGGATAATGAGTTTCATTACGAAAAAAATAACGTACAAAATCAATCTGACGAGGTTTGGTTTAAAACCATACAAAACGCTTTAATTAACAAAAAATTTATATTATTTCAGCAATCTTCCTATAGCCAAGACAAAAGTTGCCACTCTAAAGAACTTCTAGTCAGACTACAAACAGAAGAAGGGCAAGTTCAAACCGCTGGCTATTTTATCCCCGCTATTAAGCACTTGAATAAAGAAGTAGAGTTAGACAATCTGGTGTTAGATTTAGCATTTGATTTCTTAAAAAGCTCCACCAGTACAAGTTTTACCACTATCGATATTAACTTAAATCCCTCTGTTTTAAGCGATACTTCTTTCTTTCCTAAGCTAAAAAACAACCTTAAAAATATTAAAGCAGAATTGCTTTCTTTTGAAATGACAGAACAGGTCGTAACCAATAATCAAACCCTTT
>CAZZKU010000033.1:3338-8728 GCA_964654635.1 uncultured Piscirickettsiaceae bacterium
GGTTTACCCTTGCAAGATGAACAGCGTCTCACTCCAGAATTATTAATTAGAGCCGCCGCACGCGCGAACATAAATGCAACTATTAAAGAACGGGATTTAACAGCCATACCCAATCTAGTGTTACCTTGTATCCTTCCATTAAAAGATGGAAACGCCTGTTTACTTGAACGTATTGATGAAGACAAAGCAATCGTAATCCTTTCCGACTCTGGCAAAGGTCGAAGCACAATAAACATTGAAGACTTAGAAAAAGAGTACCTAGGTTATGCTATCTACTTAACCGAAACCATCAACCATGCCAATAAAAAAGAAAACCTAGTTGAACAAAGAAAAGGTCACTGGTTTTGGTCAACTTTTTTTGACAATAAAGCCATTTATCGAGATGTCATTATCGCCTCGGTGGTTATCAACATATTTGTATTAGCAAACCCGCTATTTGTTATGAATGTTTATGACCGAATTGTACCCAACAATGCAGTTGAATCCCTCTGGGTGTTAGCGATAGGGATTAGTGTTGTTTACATGTTTGATATTCTACTAAAACATTTACGCTCTTATTTTTTAGAAATAGCGGGCAAAAAAAGTGATGTCATTATGTCAGCCAAGTTATTCGAACAAACACTTGGTTTAACCATGGAAAACCGCAAAGGTTCAATTGGTGCTTTTGCTAACAATTTAAAAGAATTTGATAGTATCCGTAACTTTTTTACCTCTGGCACAATCGCTTCCTTGGTTGACTTACCTTTTGTAATTATATTTTTACTGGTTATTTACTTTATCGCTGGAATTATTGTTCTCGTTCCGATTGGAATTATTATTCTAATTTTACTTTATAGTTTAATTATGAAAAAACCAATTAAAGAAGCTACTGAAGCCACTTATGAAGCTTCAGCACAAAAAAATGCCGTCTTGATTGAAACGCTTACCTCAATAGAAACCATTAAATCTCTAGGTGTCGAAGCACGTTCACAATGGAAGTGGGAACAAGCCGTGGGAGAAATAGCCCAAGCGAGCATTAAATCGAAAATGATGCAAAGCTCTATCGGGCGGGTTACAGGATTTATGCAGCAGATGAGTACGGTCGTAATCATACTCGCTGGTGTTTACCTTATTCAGGACGGAAGTTTAACCATGGGTGGGTTAATCGCAACCGTTATGTTAAGCCAACGAGCAATTGGTCCTACTGGGCAATTTGCTAACTTAACTGCCAGTTACGAACAAACCAAAACTGCCCTCAGCTCTCTTAATGATTTAATGGACCAAGAGGTTGAACGTCCTCAAGACAAACAATTTATCCAGCATGCTCTCATAGAAGGTGCTATCGAATTTATTGATGTCGTCTTTACCTATCCTGATGAATCTAAACCGGCTTTAAACGGGGTTTCATTTAAAATTAAAGCGGGCGAAAAAATTGGAATTATTGGTCGAATTGGCTCAGGGAAATCCACCATTGAAAAGCTTATCCTGGCATTCTACCGCCCTGATTCAGGTTCTATTTTAATTGATGGCATCGACATTACCCAGTTAGACCCTGCCGAGCTTAGAAGAAACATAAACTATGTACCACAAGATGTTATTTTATTTAGTGGAGATGTTCGGGAAAATATTGCTTACAAAGCACCCTATATTGATGATGTCCATATACTAAAGGCTGCAAAAACAGCAGGGGTTGATGATTTTATAAAAACCCACCCCTCTGGTTATAGCTTAAAAGTTAACGAAGGAGGCACTTCTCTTTCAGGCGGGCAAAGACAAAGTATCGGCGTGGCTCGTGCTTTACTAACTCCTAGTCCTATTTACTTGTTTGATGAGCCAACCAATGCAATGGACTCTAGTACAGAAGCCACTTTATTAAGACGCCTTAAAGAAAATACCATTCAAAATACCTTAATCGTTGTTACGCACAAAATGAGTATTTTGCAGTTAGTTGATCGGCTAATTGTAATTGAAAATGGTAAATTAGTTGCCGATGGCAAAAAAGAAGCCGTAATAGAAGCTTTAAAATCTGGTCGAATTAATAAAAAAGAAGATGCTTAATGGCAAAAAATAAACCACAAAACCTAAAGGACGATGACATTGAATTTATGTCAAGTTTAAGTCAAGCGGCTTTAGAGAAACCTGCCTTTAATTCCCAGGTACTTGTTTGGACGATTCTTGCGGTATTAATTTTCTTAATAACTTGGGCAAACTATGCCGAGCTAGATAAAATTATTCGTGGTGAAGGCAAGGTCGTACCTTCCATAAAAATTCAAGTAGTACAAAACTTAGAGGGCGGAATCGTTTCAAACATCTATGTCCGCTCTGGTGACCACGTTAAACAAGGGCAAAGCTTAGTTCGATTAGACAATACACAATTTGCAAGTAGTTTTGGAGAAACTCAAACTCAAAGCTTTGATCTAAAAGCTCGCGCAGCAAGGCTAAGAGCAGAAGCTTTCGGTAAACCTTTTAAAGTAATAAAACACCCAGACAAACCTTTTGTTTCGACCATGTTTGCTAGGGAAGAGAGTTTATATAAAGATCGTATAAGGCAACTAAAGACGACCCAAAAAATTCTAGATGAAAAGGTATCGCAGCATAAAAGTGAATTAAAGGAAGCTTACAACCAGCTTGAACAACTCTCTCGCTCTTACAAATTATTGAAACGTGAAGTAGCGATTATGAAACCCTTAGTTAGAGAGGGTATTGCTTCGGAAGTGGATTTATTAAAAACCCAACGTGAAGAAAATGAAGTATTTACCCAGCTTCGATCAACGGAACTGTCTATCCCTAAAATAAAGTCCATAATTACCGAAGCGAAAGCCAAACAAACTGAGGCTAAACAAAAATTTGAAAATGAAGCTCAGCAAGAATTAAATGAAGTTTTGGCCAAACTAGAGTTGCTAGAAAGGTCTAAGACTGCTTTAGAAGACAAGGTGCGTCGTACTAACATTACATCCCCTGTAGATGGTACAATTAGTGAATTGTTGGTTGGTACCATTGGCGAGATTGTGCAACCAGGTAGTGATATTATAAAAATTGTACCTAGTGATGACAGCTTAGTGCTTGAAACAAAAATTTTACCTGCTGATATAGGGTTCGTTTATCCTGGTTTAACAGCTAAAGTAAAGTTTACAGCCTATGATTTTGCAATTTATGGTGGTTTAGATGGTATAGTAGAAAAAATATCTGCTAATACTATTGTTGATGAAGAAGGCAATAGTTTTTACATAGCCCGAATTAAAACCACTCAAAATTATTTAGGGCAAGAAAAATCGCCTTTAGTTTTGTTGCCAGGTATGACGGCAACTGTTGATGTGGTTGTCGGGAAACATACAGTTTTAGACTATATAATCAAACCGATTATTAAAGCAAAAGATTTGGCATTAAGAGAATCATAATTACTTAATTTTTTTCAAGGAAGGTATGGAAACATGAAGCAACTTGTTTTTTACACTAGCGAAGGCCATGAGTTAAAAAACTGGTACAAGTCTTTTAAAGGAGAACCTAAAATAATCTCCTCTATTAATGAGGTAATAAATTTTGATAAGATGGAGTTTATTCTTTTAGCTCAATGCAATTTGAGCAAAGATGCTAAAGACTTGGAAAATATTGTAAATGATGGCTATAAAGTTATTTTATTTTCTAACGTGCCTAACAACGATGAAGCCATTTACTGGTTTCAAAAAGGTATTAAAGGTTATTTAAACACTTTTGCAAATAGCGAAAGAATCGCCCAAGCAGTTGAAACGGTGTTAGCAGGCAATATATGGCTTGGGCAAAATACAATGCAAGCACTGATTAGTGCTGCACAGCCACTTTCGTCGGCAAATGATAGCTGGAAAAAAACGGTTACAGCAAGAGAGAAAGAAACACTAGAACATTTATTAACTGGGAAATCGAATAAACAAATTGCCTTAGAAATGGCAATTTCAGAAAGAACGGTTAAATCATTCATTAGCAAATTGTTAGAAAAATTTTCAGTCAAAGACAGACTGGCATTAGTTCTAGCTATTCATAACTGGCAAGGAAGCAACAAAAATGGTTAATATTAAAAGCACCCCATTAAAGTCCATATTAATTATGGCATTTTCAATAGGCATAGCACCTAATACTGTTTATAGCATGACTATAAACGAGGCGATTGAAGATGCTATTATCCACAATCCAGAGTTTCGACAAGAAGTAAAAGCTTTTCGAGCCGTTGAAGCTGAAGTAAGCGGAGCTAAGGGCGGTTACTTTCCTGTTATTGATTTAAAAGGAGGGATTGGTTATGAAGAAGTTGAGCGAGGCGTTTCAGGCAATGTATTTACCAATGAACTCACCAGAAGAGAAGCTTCAATAAAGTTAACTCAAAATATATTCGAAGGCTTTGGAACTCAAAATGAAGTAAACAGACAAAAATATCGCCTTGACTCGGCATCATTTAAAGCTGAAGCAGCGGCTAACGAAGTTGCTCTATCGATGGCAACAGCCTATGTGAATCTTTTGCGTGAAGAAGAACTTAAGAAGTTAGCTGAAGATAACCTAGATACCCATACTAAAATTTTAGACCAGATTACGAAGCGTTTTAATGCAGGTATTGGTAACCAAGTAGAGGTTGATCAGGCAACAGCCCGTTTAGCACTAGCACAATCTACTATGGGAGCTTCAGAAAATAACTATTTTGATGCCTTTGCTAAATTTCAAAGAGTATTAGGACGTGAGCCAGACAACGCTTTGGTTAAACCCCAGTTTACTTTTAACTTGCCTGAAGACATTACTGCAGCGACCAATCAGTCGCTAAGAAACCATCCTACCTTACGTTCTGCTAACGCTGACGTAGCAGAGGCAAGAGCTCAACATGAGAGCAGTTCAAAAAACTTTTACCCTAGAGTAAACCTTGAAATTGAAAAAACTTTTGATGATAATTTATCAGGTATTGAAGGTAAAAATGAATATCTACAAGCGATGATTAGAGTTGAGTATAACCTATATAATGGTGGAAGAGATTCTGACAATAAAAGCCGAACCGCTGCTGAATACCACAGAGCTTCTGAAATTCGTAACAACTCAAGAAGGCAGACTATTGAAAACTTAAGATTTGCATGGAATGCCAACACTTTCATAAACAGCCAGCTGTTATACATTAATCAACACATCAAGTTAACCCATGAAACTTTAGTTGGTTATCGTAAACAATTTAATTTAGGGCGCCGTTCTTTATTAGATTTATTAAACACTGAAAATGAATATGTCACGGCAACCAGAAGTTTAATTAACAGTGAGGCTGATGAATTAATTGCTAAATACCGAATTTTATCAGGTACTGGAAAGCTATTAGAAAGCTTGCAAATAAAATATAGCTTTGTAGCGGCAGAAGGGAATTATATAGACGAATAAAATTTTACCCCTGGTGGTTAACGCTTCCACCA
>CAZZKU010000034.1:0-8616 GCA_964654635.1 uncultured Piscirickettsiaceae bacterium
GGAGCATCTTCTTGCCACTCATCAGGTTTCCATGAGTTTTGCACTGCTCTAAACACTCTTTCTGGATGAGGCATCATAATGGTTACCCTGCCATCAGGAGTGGTTAACCCTGTAATTCCGTTGATAGAACCATTCGGATTAAGCGGGTATTTTTCGGTGTTTTTCCCTTTAGAATCAACATAGTTCAAGACAACCAAACCTTCAATATCCGCTATTGATTTACCTTGTAAATCTACCTGCCCTTCTCCATGAGCAACGGCAACGGGAATTCTTGTTCCTGCCATTCCTGCTAGTAAGATAGAGGGCGACTCTTGGATTTGTACTTGTGAAAATCGGGCTTCAAATTGCTCTGATTTGTTCTTAACAAACTTTGGCCAACTCTGTGCACCTGGGATAATTTCTTTAAGATTTGATAGCATTTGGCAACCATTACAAACACCCAACGTAAAGGTATCTTCACGATTGAAGAAATCAGAAAATACAGAACGAGCATTAGAGTTAAGTAAAATAGAGTTAGCCCAACCTCTGCCCGCTCCTAATACATCGCCATAGGAAAACCCGCCACAAGCAACCAGTCCTTTAAAATTAGCAAAGTCTAGTCGCCCTTTTAAGATGTCTGTCATATGCACATCAACGGCTTCAAAACCTGCTTTATCAAAGGCTGCAGCCATTTCCTGTTGTCCGTTTACGCCCTGTTCTCTTAAAATAGCAACTTTGGGTTTTGGTTTATTATTAAATTCAGCCGTAATATCTTGATTTATATCAAAAGTAACAATGGGCGATATTTCTATATCGGTATCGTTTTCAATGCTGGAAAACTCTTCTAAAGCACATTTGTCGTTATCCCTTAAAGCTTGCATTCTATAACTGGTTTCAGACCACCACCCCTGGTACTTTTTACGGTTGCCAGTTAAAATAACGTTATCATTTGCGACAATAGTGATTTGACTGTCTTTAGATGGCGAGCCAATCCAATGACTTAAATCAATTAAATTATGTTTTTCTAAAATAGCAATAACTGCTTCTTTGTCAGCCACGCTTATTTGAACAACTACACCCAGCTCTTCCGCAGTTAAAGCCGATACGGTTTGCTCACTTAACGATGAAATATCTATATTTAAACCACAGTGTCCTGCAAATGACATTTCTAATAATGTGACTAGCAAGCCGCCATCAGAACGGTCATGGTAAGCAAGGGCATAATCATTTGCTAACATTTCTTGAGTTGCGTTAAACAAGTTAATTAAATCTTCTGGGGATTCTAGGTCAGCAGTAACCGTACCTATTTGATTATAAACCTGTGCTAAACAACTACCACCAAGTCTATCTAAACCATGTCCTAAATCTATTAGCAATAGTTCTGTTGCACCTTTATCAGTACGTAATTGTGGGGTAACCGTTTTACGTACATCGGTTACAGGAGCAAAGGCGGTTATATTGACAGACATAGGCGAAGTTACCGATTTATCAACTCCTTCATCTTGCCAAACTGTTTTCATTGACATGGAATCTTTACCAACGGGTACGGAAATACCCAACGCAGGACACAACTCTAATCCGACCGTTTCAACCGCATCATATAGAGCGGAATCTTCACCAGGGTGACCTGCTGCCGACATCCAATTAGCAGAAATTTTAATATCTGAAATTTTATTTATTTTGGCACAAGCAATATTGGTAATGGCTTCACCTATTGATAAACGAGCCGATGCTTTAGGGTTAATTAACGCAACAGGCGGTCTTTCACCTGATGCCATTGCTTCGCCAGTGTAGCCTTTGTAATCAGCACAAGTAATGCCTGCATTGGCAACTGGAATTTGCCAAGGCCCTACCATTTGATCTCTGGTTACCATGCCAGTAATGCTTCTATCGCCAATGGTAATTAAGAAACTTTTATTGGCAATGGTCGGCAATTTTAATAAACGCTCGGTTACTTCTTCCATATCTAAAATATCGGCTTCAAACCCTGGTTGCGGACAGCTTCGGCTTAGCGCGGTTCGGGACATTTTAGGGGGTTTGCCTAGCAATACGTTTAATGGCATATTGACTGGTTTGTTGTTAAAAACCTTGTCATTAACCACTAGTTCTTGTGCTTCAGTTGCCTCACCAACAATGGCGTACAAACAGCGTTCACGCTTACAAATATCTTCAAATTGCTGCAGTTTTTCTGGATAAATTGCAATTACATAGCGTTCTTGAGATTCATTGCTCCAGATTTCCATGGGAGACATTCCTGGTTCATCATTTGGAATATCACGTAGTTCAAATGTTCCACCTCTGCCAGAGTCATTGACTAATTCAGGAAAAGCGTTTGATAAACCGCCCGCTCCTACATCGTGAATGGATGCTATAGGCGACTCATCTCCTAAATAGGTACAGCGGTCAATCACTTCTTGGGCACGCCTTTCCATTTCAGGATTTTCACGTTGAACAGATGCAAAATCTAGCTGTTCTGAACCTGCCCCACTATCAACCGAAGAAGCGGCACTGCCCCCTAAACCAATTAGCATGGCAGGACCACCTAATACAACTAACTTTGCACCTACAGGGATATCATTTTTATGTACATGTTCAGCTCGAATACTACCTAAACCACCTGCCAACATAATTGGTTTGTGGTAACCCCTTACTTCGTCTCCGTCATGAGTTAGTAGGGTATTTTCATAGGTTCTAAAGTAACCATTAATTGCTGGGCGACCAAATTCATTGTTAAATCCTGCTGCGCCTAAAGGGCCTTCCATCATAATATCGAAAGCGGAAACTATTCTTGATGGTTTGCCGTAATCTCTCTCCCAAGGCTGTTTAAAGCCTGGAATATTTAAGTTAGAAACACTAAAACCAGTTAAACCTGATTTAGGCTTAGAGCCTCGTCCAGTTGCCCCTTCGTCACGAATTTCACCACCAGCTCCTGTTGCAGCTCCTGGCCAAGGTGAGATGGCAGTTGGGTGATTATGGGTTTCTACTTTTATTTGAAAGTGTACGGGTTCATCATTAGTTTTATAAACATTGTCGGCAGGGTTTGGAAAAAATCTAGAGGCAGGTAAACCTTCAACTACTGCCGCGTTATCGCTATAAGCTGATAAAACTCCCTGTGGGTTTTTTTGGTAGGTATTTCTAATCATGCCAAATAGAGAATAAGGCTTTTCTTGCCCGTCAATATTCCAATCAGCATTAAATATTTTATGCCTACAATGTTCTGAATTAGCTTGTGCGAACATCATTAACTCTGCATCAACAGGGTTTCTGTTTAGGGATTGGAAAGCATCAACAAGATAATCAATTTCATCATTTGATAAAGCCAGTCCAAGTTCAGAATTAGCCTTAACTAAAGCCGATTTACCTTGACCCATAACATCAATCGTTTTATAAGGTGCAGGCGACTGGTGAGAGAAAAGTCCATCTAAAAAATTAAAGTCACTAAAAACTTGTTCCATCATTTTGTCATGTAATATGCTTTTTATTTTATCCGCATCTACTTTTTGCGTACCCTTAAAAAAGTAAACGATTCCTCGCTCCACTCGGTTAAGGCTTTTAACACCGCAAGTTTTAGTAATGTCTGTTGCTTTAGAAGACCAAGGAGATATTGTGCCTAAACGAGGTACGACCACATAACAATTGTCATTTAATTTTCCATCCAATAACTCTGCTGAATTATTGAACAATATAGATAAAGTATTCAAATCATCCTGCGAAAGGGTTTTGTTTTCTTTTATATCTACAAAATAAACATACTGACTCGTTATCGAATCAATGGTTACTCGGTTTTTAAGCTCTGTTAGAAGTTTGTTTAAACGATATTTAGAATGAGCAGATTGCCCCCAAATTATTTCCATGACGACCCTTAAATTATTTACCTAGCAAACCAAGTGATTTAAATATACGCTTCTGCTCAGAGCTGCTTAGAGGTTGGTTATTATCCATAGAATGAACGGTTAGCAATGAATAGGACTGGTTAACGCTACCTTTAGTTGCAAGTTTAAACTGGACTATTTGCGGTACAGCTTCTTCTTTATCTTTCCAAAAAACCAAAGAAGACATTATTCCACCTGTTTCTTTACCACTATCAGGCAACCTAACCGTTGCTACAAAGTGAGAACGATTCATATCTTCTATCGCCCAGTTGGCTCTATAAATCATCGCTACAAGATAGTTCCAAGATTCATCTTTATTGGCATGTAACTTTAAACCATTAAATTCTGTTTCACCCTCTGACAACTCGATTAAGGATTCTGTTGCTTCAATTTGTTGTAAGGAGGATTGTTGAGAGGCTCCAAAAAATATCATTGCTTGATACAAGGCTTCTGCTTCAATCATCGGATTAAAAGGTCTTATTTTCCAACTATCGCTAGACGACGATCCAAAAAAACCGTCATCTAAATCTTGAGTTTCATCTGAAATCATGTAATGGAAAAAATAAACTCTAGTTGCTTCGATATTTTCATCATAAGTGACTCTAGCAATTAACCTATCATAAACTCCTTCAGCCAATTCTGGACGCCAACTATTCAATACCCTTGTTAAAGGACCTTGAGCATCAAGAGGCACAAGCTCTTTGCGAGGAAGAAACTTAGTGCGAATAAAACCAATATCTTTTCTAGCTTCTTTGATTTCAAATCCCATTGATACCATGAAAGCTTGAACTCCTTCCCAAACCTGCTCACTAGTTAGTCCAGAAACTTCTAACCACCTTTCAGACAGGTTGTGGTTGATACTAACCATATCTGCTCGATAAGTAGGGATAAACTTATACCCTGCTTCAGGATCGGCTGATATTTTTTGATTCATAGCTCTATCGAAATCATTTTTTTGACGATCCATTAGAAATAAATTCGGTGGCATATCTAAGGTTTCAGACAACTGATCTTCTACCTCACGATAGTCGGTATTGGCATCATAATCAATAATTCCTTGTGCATTTTTGGAGGAAGTAGAGCTACAACCGACAACAGAAAACAGTAAGGGAAAAGTAAATAAAACAACAAGTAACTTCATTTTCTTAAACAATTCCTGTAGTCTTTAAAGCACCAAGCAATACTTTCTGGGACTCACTAGATAAAACCGTAAGCGGTAGTCGAATATTGTTTTCAATCAAATTCATTTTAGCGAGCGCCCACTTTACTGGAATGGGATTGCTTTCAATAAAAAGCTGTTCATGCAAAATGGCAACTTGAGCATCCAACTTTTTGGCATCTTTCCCTTTCCCTGCTAAAGCTAAATCATATGCCTGTGACATAACTAAAGGCACTAGATTTGCCGTTACTGAAATAGCACCATGTCCGCCCTGCAAAATAAAGTCTATCCCAGTAGCATCGTCACCCGTATATAAATCGAAATCATCAGTAACCAAAGCTTTTATTTCAGCAACTCTTGCTAAAATTCCAGTTGCTTCTTTAACCCCTATAATATTTTTTATTTTAGACAGTCTAGCAACGGTTTCTGGCAACATATCAACCGCAGTTCTACCAGGAACGTTATATAAAATTTGTGGTATATCAACGGTTTCTGCAATTTTCTTATGGTGTAAGTATAAACCTTCTTGAGTGGGTTTATTATAGTAAGGAGAAACCAGTAAACAAGCATCAACACCTGCCTCTTTAGCACATTGAGTCAAAGAAATTGCTTCCGAGGTGGAGTTTGCTCCTGTTCCAGCAATTACAGGAATTCTACCCGCTGATTTATCGACAACGAACTTAACTACTTCGCAATGTTCTTCAATATCAAGAGTTGCCGACTCTCCCGTTGTTCCCATTGTAACAATGGCTTTAGTATTGGATCTAATATGAAATTCAATTAAATTTTCTAACGCGACAAAATCAACCGTTTCATCTGCCAACATAGGTGTTACTAACGCAACCATGCACCCTCTAAACACCGCATTCCCCTTACAAAACTATTGCTTTAAAAAAAGAATTTTACTCTTTAAGCCCTATTGCATCAAGATAAAACTTCCCATTCGACCAGTAATTGGTTCGCGTCGATAGGAATAAAAATATTTTTTAGATTCATAGGTACATAAACCACTTTTAAATACTTGCTTAACGCCTAGTATTTTCAGCTCTAAGCCTGCTATAGCAACCAAATCAGCATAATATTTTCCTGCAACATTAGACTTTGCAAAAAAAGAATTATTTAAGCTGTTTTTTTTAACAAAAACTTCTTTTAATTCAGTATCCACCTCAAAGTTTTTTTGGCTGATTGACGGGCCAATCCATACTTGCAAGTTAGCGGGGTTATCGGGTAGGGTTTGGATAGTTTTACTAATAATACCTTCTGCCAACCCTTTCCAACCCGCATGAATAGCGGCAACAATAGTTTCATTTTTATTGCAAATCAATAGGGGCAAGCAGTCAGCCGTCATAACAACTAAAGGTAAGTTTTTTTTATCTGTCCAAACTGCATCAGCAATAGGTGGTTGAGAATATTCTTTTCCATCCCAATAAATAACGTTTGCTGTATGCTGTTGATTTAACCACAAAGGCTCTTGTTTAAAATCAAATTCATCAACCAAGCTACGCCTGTTTGACAATACTTTATTTTTATCATCCAACACATGAGTGGCTAAATTAAAACTACTATAAGGCTGTTGTGGTAATTCTTCATTTCGAGTAGTAGTAAAGCTTTGTATTTTTGATGAAACAGACCAATTTGGTTTGACTACTTTTATGTTAGAACGGTTATTTTTGAATGTCTGCATCAGTAACCCAAGAAACTTCTACGCCATCATCTATATCATAATCGGCATCATAACTAGTATGCTGTGCACGGTAATCTTCTTGATCATCTCGCAACATATCAATTAAATCCAGCATATCTTCTGGCATTTCTGCTTTCCACTTCATTTGCTTACCTGTTATAGGGTGTTCTAAACTTAATTGCCCCGCATGAAGTGCTTGATGCTTAAATCCTCGAAGGATTTCTACAAATTCTGGCATCATTTTTTTAGGTATTTTAAGTCTGCCGCCATAAACCTGATCCCCCACTAAAGGAAACCCCACTGCCGCCATGTGTACTCTAATTTGGTGAGTTCTTCCTGTTTCAAGCTTAACTCTAACTCGGGAATGCTCTCTAAATCGTTCTAGCACTCTATAATGTGAAACCGCTTTTTTTCCACCATAACGAAGTGCTGCCATTTTTATTCTTTCAGTAGGGTGGCGACCAATATTTTTATTAACTGTAGCCCCAGACTTAACAACGCCCACGACAATGGCATCATAAATACGTTCTACGGCATGTCGTTGAAGCTGTTCTACTAGATGAGTTTGTGCAGGAACGGTCTTGGCTACCACCATTAACCCAGTGGTATCTTTATCTAGCCGATGAACAATTCCCGCTCTTGGTACCTCTTTAAGTTGAGGGTAATGAAACAATAAAGCATTTAATAAGGTTCCGTCAGGATTGCCTGCTCCAGGGTGTACAACCAACCCTAACTGCTTGTTTATAACCAAAATATCGTCATCTTCGTACACAATGTCAATTGGTATATTTTCTGGAAGAGCAAAAACTTCATCTTCTAAAACCGCATTGAGGACAACTTTCTCTCCGCCTAAAACCCTAAATTTTGGTTTTATTTGAACTTCCCCATCCAAGGTTACTCTGCCCTCTTTAATCCATGTTTGAATTCGACTACGGGAGTAGTCATTAAAGGTTTCTGCCAAAACCGTATCCAAACGATTAGACATCTTATCAATAGAAATTTCGGTGGTTAATTGCAAACAGCTCAAGACAATATCCTAATTTAGTAAAACATTTAGTAAAACTTAGTAAAACCATAGTAAAGGCAAAATGTTATAATTTTTTTTAATTATAACCATTTTACTCGGCATTATGACATCCCTTATGACTTCTTTTATGACATCACCTCACTATAAAACATTAAAACCTTTTTTAATAACCTTTTTTATAGCTCTAATATTAGGTCTTTCTGGTTGTAGCACTCTCGACAAAGACGAGTCAAAATGGAGCGTTGAAGAGTTTTATGCTGAAGCTAAAGACTATTTTGATAATAAACAATGGGAAAGTGCCATAAAATATTATGAAAAACTGAAGGCATACTTTCCTTATGGTAAATATGCAGAACAGTCTTATTTGGAACTAGCTTACGCCTATTATAAATACGGTGAACCAGAATCTGCCCAGCGTGAACTGGATGAGTTTATTCGGATTTACCCAAAACACAAAGCTTTGCCTTATGCTTATTATCTAAAAGCTATTTCAGCAGACTCTATTAATAAAAGTTGGTTTGATAGCTGGTTAACAGATCCTGCGAATAGAGATATGGAATCAACCTTAGATGCTTATAAAGCTTACATTAACTTATTAAACAGATTTCCCACCAGTAAATATGCAGCACCTTCTCGTAAAAGAATAATTGTATTACGAAATCGTTTAGCTAGGCATGAATACCAAGTTGCTCAGTATTTTTATAATCGACAAGCCTATTTAGCAGCTGCCAATAGAGCAAAGCAGGTTATTGAAGTTTACCCACGTTCAATGGTTAACTTTAATGCCCTAGAGCTAATGCGCGACTCTTATATCGCATTAGGAATGGAAAAAAATGCTCGGGACACGCAAAAGGTAATTGACTTTAACCTACATAAACTAGAAGAGTCTGACCAA